>CAZTVB010000064.1:0-9652 GCA_964616315.1 uncultured Rikenellaceae bacterium | reverse complement strand
GCCTTCAGGTTATCCCAGAAAATACCGTACTCTTTTTTCTGTTGTTCTGTAAGAACAAGGTTGTTGGAGTGATGTGAGCCAATAATCTGGTCACGTGGTACGCCAATTAGTTGAAGGAATGCATCGTTTACGTTGATGATATTGCCACCCAAGTCGTACTCAATCACGTAAGCCGATGAGTTAATTGAGTGAAGGAATCCTTCAATCTCGCCCGATTTGCGTGTAACTTCCTCCTGAGTTGCTTGAAGTTCCTCCATATTCTGGCGCATTTCTTCCTCCTGTGCTTTCATTTCCTCAGCCTGCATTTGCGATTGCTCCAAAAGCATCTTAGTACGGGCATTTATTTTAACGGAAAGGATTGTAGATGCAATGCTTTCGGCAATCTTTTCAACAAATTCAACTTCGAACTTCTCAAGAATTTTAAACGATGCCATTTCAATTACACCAAGTACCTCTTCCTCGTGCTTAAGTGGAACAAGAACCACACAGCGTGGGTTAGACTCGCCTAGGCCGGATGAAATCATTACGTAATCGTCAGGAACCTCGGTCATAAATATGGTTTCACGTTCCATTGCACAGGCACCAACAAGGCCTTCGCCTTTTTCGAGTTGTTTTGTAATATATTTCTTTCTATCCCAGGCAAAAGCAGAAACTAGCTCAAAGTATTGGTTATATTTATCCTCTTCGTTCCAAAGGAAAATGCCACCTTGGTTAGCACCAACGTATTTTACTAGTCCTACAATAACGGTATCGCAAAGTTTTTGCAAGTCGTTGTTATTTTGACGGAGTATTTCGCCAAACTTAGCGTATCCTTCATTTGCCCAAGACCGTTTTTTGTCATCAACTTTGCGTTTATCTTCCTCAAGTGCAGCATTACGCAAACTTTCACGCATATACTGAAGCGATTTGCCAAGAACATCTTTCTCACTTAACAATTCTAGGGATGAATCGTAATTTCCTTTACCAATTTGGTTTGCAAAATCGGTTTTCTGGTTTAGACCTTCAATTGAGGTGTTAAGAGCAATGGCCATTTCCTCAATTTCATCACCTGTATTTAAGTTTACGATAAGTTCGTTAGAAATTTCGCCTTTAGCAATTCTCTTAAGAATTTCTGTAATTCTTCTAATTGGCTTAGTTAAATTATCGGAAATGAAAAGCAGTACGAATACCATTAAGAATAAGCCAATAATACTAACTCCAAGAGAGATGTATAGTGTTTTTTTTGCACTTGCTGTAATTACATCGAGCGGTGCAGAAAGTACAAATGCCCAAGGGGTATTTGTTTTACCTGCAATAATTGGGGCATAACAAATAAGATGTTTCTTGCCGTTTTCATCTAGTTTGATGAAGTTAAACTCTTCTCCTTTTTGAATGCGTTCAAGTAGATTTTGATTTTGAGCATCTTCAGTAAAGACTTCGGAAATATTTTTAAAGATTAATTCTTTGTTAGGATGACCCGCAATTATTCCAGTATTTGAAACAAGGAATGCGTAACTTCCAGAAACAGGTTTAATTTTAGAAACCATTTCCTGTAAACTCTCCAACCCTTGGTCTGTTGCAATAATTCCACTGAAAGTACTATTAATATATATAGGCGAACTATAAGTAATCATTAACTTGACGTCAGATTTCCCTTTGGTTACTTGGTCTACATAAGGTTCCCAAATGGCTTCAATTCCTTTTTTCTTATATGCTCCGTAAATGGGAGGATCACCAGCAATACTCCTTTGGTCGTATAACCATTTTAGTTGAGTTCCTTCACGCCAAGTGGTTATGACAAAACGCCCGTAATCCTTATCGTATCCAGGAACATACGATTTGTACTCCCAACTATCCCATAAAGAGTAAACCTGTGGGTTTTCCCTTAATACAGGAAGATACATCTCAAGGAATAACTTTTTCCACTGTTCATGTGGCATATCCTTATAAACTGTAAATGCCTGTGAAAGAGTTCTGACTAAAGAAAGTTCACGCTCAAAAACTCCAGCAATTTCATTGGCAGTTACCTTGGCAGAAAGTTGGGTTTTAAGAATGGCATCGTCGTAAATTGTTTTACGCGAGTTGGAAAGAATGAAACCAACAGATACAATGTATAGTAAGGCTGTAAAAGTCAGAATGTAAAGTAGAATTTTCTGACGGATTTTAAGTTTACGGCTCATAGTTTTTGGAATTTAGTGCTAAACATATAACTTTTCTTGAAAAATAACAATGTTTTGAGTAAAATAGTGGCTGTTTAAACCTTTTTTTATTTTGTCGTCAAATATCCATAACTAACCCTAATTTATTTATGAAAAGAATTATTAAAAATTTTCTTTTAGGGATTTCACTTTTATTAATCCCTACATTACTGTTTGCACAGGAATACAAGTATGAGTCTGTCCCTGGAGATCCTTTGAATGCTCGCATATATACATTAAGCAATGGACTTAAGGTATACATGTCGGTTGTTAAGGATGAACCCCGTATTCAAACTTTTATTCCTGTTCGCGTTGGAAGTAAAAACGATCCAAAAGAAACGACTGGACTTGCTCACTACTTTGAACATATGATGTTTAAAGGAACTCCCGAATTTGGTACAATGGATTGGGAAAAGGAAAAGGTTCTAATTGAAAAAATAGAATCTCTATTTGAAGTATATAGAGTTGAAACCGATCCTGAAAAAAGAGCCGCAATTTATCATGTAATTGATAGTATCTCCTACGAGGCATCAAAGTTAGCCATTCCTAATGAGTACGATAAGTTAATGTCAGCAATTGGTTCAACTGGAACAAACGCTGGAACATCTAACGATTACACTGTTTATATTGAGAACATTCCTAATAATCAACTTGAGAATTGGGCATCAATTCAATCGAAACGCTTTAATCAGAACGTACTTCGTTTATTCCACACCGAGTTAGAGACTGTTTACGAAGAAAAAAATATGTCATTAACCAATGATGGTCGTAAAGCCAGTGAGTTGATGATGAAAGGATTATTTCCTAATCACCCATACGGACAACAAACCACTCTTGGAGAAGCTGAACATTTGAAGAATCCTTCGATGAAGAATATTCGTGAGTTTTTTGCAAAGTACTATGTTCCAAACAATATGGCCGTGGTTTTGGCTGGCGATTTTAACCCCGATGAGGCTATAAAAATTGTAGACAAGTATTTTGGCATTTTAAAGCCTGTTGAAATACCTGAGTTTAAATTTAAACCTGAGGAGCCAATAATAGCGCCAGTAGTTTTAGAAACAACAGGCCTAGAGGCTGAGAATGTTAGCATTGGTTTTCGTTTCAACGGTGCAAACTCATCCGACAAGGATATGCTAGATCTTATCTCTTCAATCCTTTTCAATCGTAAGGCTGGTTTGGTTGATTTGAATATTAACAAGAAACAGTTAACTCTTGGTTGTTCTGCATTTGGTAGATCAATGGTTGATTACTCAATGCTTCAACTTTCTGGCAGAAATAAAAAAGGACAAAGCCTTGATGAGGTAAGGGATTTACTATTACAGCAGGTTGAACTTTTGAAAAAAGGTGATTTCCCTGACTGGATGCTAGAAGCAGCCATCAACAACCAGAAGTTGAACATGATGAATATGCTTGAGAGCGGACGTGGCCGTGCAAGTATGATGTATATGTCATACCTGAACAGAGTTAACTGGGCCGACGCTATCTCAACAATATCTCGCCTTGAAAAAATTACTAAGAATCAGATAGTTAAATTTGCCAACGAAAAACTTGGAAACAACTACGTTGTGGTTTACAAGCGTCAGGGTAAGCCTGAAGATATTGCAAAGGTTAGCAAGCCTGCAATAACTCCAGTTCATATTAATCGTGATGTTGAATCTGATTTTCTAAAGAAAATCAAAAATTCAACCGTAAAGCCAATTGAGCCAGTTTTTGTTGATTATAAGAAAGATATCACCAAGTTCAATTTGAGCAAAGAGGTTGAGGTTCTATATAACAAGAACAAAGAGAATGGGACTTTCCGTTTAGTGTATTACTTCCCATTTGGTCGTTTAAGCGATCCTACTTTGGAGTTGGCAGCCGATTATGTTCAACTTATTGGTACATCTAAACTCACTGCCGATCAAATTAGCCAGGAATTCTATAAGTTGGCTTGCACTTTCAATATCTCTGTTTCTGATGAAGAAATGATGGTTAGCCTTTCAGGTTTAAGTGAGAATGCAGACAAGGCAATGGTTTTAATGGAGAACTTATTGATAGATTGCAAGCCCGATAACGCTGCATTACAATCCTACATTTCTAACGTTATTAAGGCTAGAAATGATTCTAAAAAGAATCAATCAACCGTATTCCGCGGATTGGTTAGCTATGCAACCTATGGTGCTCAAAATCCATTCAACGCTGTGCTATCCGAAGATCAACTTAAAGCGTTAACTCCTGAGAGTCTAGTTGAAAAAATTAAGAGTATAAACACTTATCCTCATACCATTCTTTACTATGGAACATTGAATCAAACCGATTTGAAAAAACAAATTCAGGCAAACCATAAGTTGCCAAAGAAATTCAATGTAACCCCGGTAAATAAGAAGTTTATTGAGTTAGATACACCAAAGGATAGAGTGGTTTTTGCTCATTACGAGGCAAAACAATCGTATCTGCAAACTATCTCAAAGAGCGTTCCTTATTCGTTTGAACTTTACCCAATTGTAAGTATCTATAACGATTACTTTGGTGGAGGTATGAATGCTATTGTGTTCCAGGAGATGAGAGAGAAACGCGGATTAGCTTACACCGCAAGAGCCCGTTTTAACACACCATCTAAACCTGATAGAGTATTTGTTAACACAAGTTACATTGCTACTCAGAATGATAAGGTTGTAGATGCATTCAATGCGTTTAATGAGCTATTCAACGATATGCCAATGGCAGAAATTGGATTTAACCTATCCAAAGAATCTGCAATTTCGGATATCCGTACAGGTAGAGTTGAAAAGATGAACTTGCTCTGGAACTATGTTGATGCTGTTGAAATGGGATGGACTACCGATTTTCGTAAGGTGATGTTCGAGAAACTTCCTACATTTACATTGAACGATGTGAAAAAATTCCAAGAACAGTATGTGAAAGGTAAAACCAAAACATATGTAATTCTTGGCAAGGAAGTCGATATGAACTTTGGCAAGTTGGAGCAACTTTATGGCCCAGTTACCAAATTAACCCTCGAAGAAATTTTCGGTTACTAATAAAACAAGAGGCCAGCCAGCAAGGTTGGCCTCTTTTGTTTTTATTGTTTTAATTCGTACAACTTTTTATCTCTTTTACCCAATAACTTCTTATCTTAATAACCTAATAACTTATTACCCTAGAACCGATGAAACAAACATTAACCTTATTAATTCTAACTTTAAGCACTATGGCATACGGGCAAGATAGAATGACTGGGCTTGCCTTTGCAACTCGTTCCGAGGTTATTGCTCAGCATGGAATGGCTTGCACAAGCCAGCCTTTGGCTACACAGGTGGCCATTGATATATTAAAAAAAGGTGGTTCTGCTGTTGATGCTGCTATTGCTGCAAATGCAATGCTCGGGTTAGTTGAACCAACTGGCAATGGCATTGGTGGCGACTTATTTGCAATTGTCTGGGATGCAAAAACTCAGAAACTTTATGGATTAAACGCAAGCGGGCGCTCTCCTAAATCGCTTACATTAAAATATTTCAGGGATAAGGGTATTAAACATATTCCTGCACTTGGGCCTCTGCCTGTTTCTGTCCCAGGTTGTGTTGATGGTTGGTTTGAGCTTCACGGCAAGTTTGGTAAACTTAAAATGCAGGATAACCTTCAACCAGCAATTAACTATGCTAAGGAAGGTTTTCCCGTTTCTGAGTTGATTGCGTACTACTGGAAGCGTAATGCTGATAGATTAAAGGAATTTGAGGGTTTTGCCGAGATCTATATGCCCAACGGAAAGGCTCCTGCCAAAGGCGAAATATTCAAAAACCCGTACCTTGCTAAAACTCTAGGGTTAATTGCTGAAAATGGTAGAGATGAGTTCTACAAAGGTAGCATTGCCAAAAAAATCGATGCCTACATGAAGCGCAACGGTGGATTCCTATCGTACGATGATTTGGCTGCGCATAAATCGGAATGGATTGAGCCTGTATCTTCATCTTACAGAGGCTACGATATTTGGGAATTACCTCCGAATGGACAAGGAATTGCTACGCTACAAATTCTAAATATTCTTGAGCAGTACGATATAAAATCGATGGGATTTGGTAGTGCAGAGTATATGCACCTTTTCATTGAAGCTAAGAAACTGGCATTTGAGGATAGAGCACGTTACTATGCCGACCCCGATTTTGTTAAGGTTCCTTATAAACAGTTAATCTCCAAGGAATACGCAAAAGAACGAGCCCAGTTGATAACCCCAAATAAGTCGGCACGCAGTTACGATGCTGGAGTTTTACAAACAGGAAACACAATTTATCTTACAGTAGCAGACTCCGAGGGTAATATGGTCTCTCTCATTCAGAGTAATTACCGTGGAATGGGTTCAGGGATGACGCCAACTGGCTTAGGTTTTATTCTGCAGGACAGGGGCGAGATGTTTTCTTTGACCGAAGGTCATCCTAATGTTTATGAGCCCGGGAAACGCCCATTTCACACCATTATTCCTGGATTTATTACTAAGGATGGAAAACCCTACATTAGTTTTGGTGTTATGGGTGGAGGAATGCAACCTCAGGGACACGCTCAAATTGTAATTAACTTGATTGATTTTGGAATGAATCTTCAGGAAGCAGGCGATGCGCCAAGAATTCAGCATGAGGGTAGTTCCGAACCAACTGACGAACGAATGATGGATGGTGGAACTGTATACCTTGAATCAGGATTCGATTATCAGCAAATAAGAAAACTCCTTGAAAAGGGACACAAAGTATCCTATAGTCTCGATGGTTATGGTGGTTATCAGGCAATTATGTTCGATGCAAAGAATGGCGTGTACATTGGAGCATCGGAATCAAGAAAGGATGGACAGGCTGCCGGTTATTAATAAATGCTTACTCAATTAAAAAATCCCTACTTTCAAAAAGTAGGGATTTTCTTTTAAATAAATGCTAGTTAATTACATATGCTTCGGACCACCATTGAGTTTCATATCCGTATCCAATGTATCCAAAGCCACTAGTTCCCCAGCTGGTACCCCATGAATTCATGAATTTGAAAGCACCTTTACTATCATCGTATCCAACTACGCAATAGCAATGTCCACCATACGATGAGCCAGTAAAACTCTTTAGCACAGTTCCACTACCCAAATACATATAGGCAGAGTTAACATTACCAGCAACAATTACAGGTTTTCCTGCTGCCAAGAAACTTTTTATGTTTGAAGTAGTTATGGAAATTCGACTATAGCTGGCTATTTTATAATTTGCAGCCTGAGTCTTTTGAGTAGAATTTGGCTTTGTTGAGCATGTTCCATCGGTATATGGCATTGATGCCCATGTGCAAACACCCTGTGATTTGAGCAGATTTAATCCACTAGTTACATAGGAGCCAGATGAACATGAACTGCTAATTTTAATTTGATTATAAACATATTCAGGGCTAAAAATATTAACGCTGGTACTCCACGTTGCAGAATGATTGGCTTTCCAATTAATGCTCCTTGCTGCATAGGTTGTTCCCCAAGCAACGCAAGACCCTTCTCCGCCTTGGTTTCTGATAGGTGGAACATCCAAATTAAATACGGTTGCTTTAATTTCCACATTGGGAGTTTTTTCAAGCGAAATCTTTAAGTAGTCGCTTTCAGGTAGCAACAAACAACCCAGCGTATGAAATTCTCCACTTTGAGTGGTTTCATCAGTTTTTATAGTTTCTTGCTCTGATTTTTGGCAGGAGTAAATCAGAAATACTCCAAATCCTAATAGAGTTAGGATAACGAATAATTTTTTCATAATTAAAAAATTTAGGTTGGTTTAAAATACGGTTGCAAGTTCAACCTTATATTTTATTGTTTCAATATGTTGAAGATGTAACGATTTGAACTGCAGATGTAAAACATTGATCTGGTGTTTGAAAACGTCTTATTATAGAATTATTTGTTGTGGATTAGATTTTTTTCGTGTTAAGTTTAATTTACTAGATTTAAACTTTAAATTAACATCAGTATTGCTGAATATAAATTTTATTTTAACCCTATACATTATGGAAAGAGTAGCCGCCGTTTTTGGAAGTACAGGTTTAATAGGAAGCCAACTTCTTCAGTTACTTTCAGAGAATAAAAATTATATAAAGGTTCTTGCCTATATGCGCAAACCAGCAAGTAACTTGCCTGTTAAGGTTAGTGTGGTTGAACTTACCACCGATTTCACTCTACCAGCTAATGTTGACGATGTGTATGTTTGCATTGGCACCACAATGAAGAAAGCTGGTAGCAAAGAGGCTTTCCTAAAGGTTGACTTTGAGTTGGTGCAAACAATTGCTCAGCGAGCAAAGGAGACTGGTGTAAAACGTTTTTTTGTGGTGAGTTCCATTGGAGCAAATGCAGATTCGTCCAACTTTTATTTGCGTACCAAGGGACAGATGGAGGAAGTAGTTAAAGAATTTGGCTTTACGCTTTGCGGAATTGTTCGCCCATCGTTGCTTTTAGGAAAAAGAAACGAATTTCGTTTCGGTGAAAAACTCGGAGTATTCTTTTATAAGGTATTTGGTTTTATATTTGTTGGCCCTTTACGCAAGTATAAGGGAATTTATGCTGTTGATGTAGCAAAGAGTATGGTGATGTTGGCACTATCATCATCGGGAACAATAACAGTGGAGTCCAACGTTTTAAAACAAATGGCCGATGTTTACAAATCCTAATTTGAACGAGTACTTTTACTGGTTGGTGAACAACCGCCAGAGCGATAGGGGTTATTTACCCGAACCAATAAGCCGCGAGAAAATAAGTAGAATTTTGGAGGCTGCCCGTGTGGCGCCTTCGGCTTGCAATGCGCAACCTTGGAAGTTTGTTGTGGTTGATGAGCCTGAACTTAAGAATAAACTTGCCGATGCTGCTGCAAGCAAAGTTTTAGGTATTAACCATTTTACCAAGCAGGCACCAGTTCACATTGCAATAGTAATGGAGGGAGCCAACTTCAACTCAAAGTTTGGCAGTTTAGTGAAAGGTAAAACTTTACCGCTTATTGATATTGGAATTGTGGCGGAGCATATTTGCCTTGCGGCAAAATCCGAAGGCTTGGGTAGCTGTATGCTGGGCTGGTTCGACGAATCGGCTGTGAAGAAGTTACTGGATATTCCTAAATCCAAACGTGTACCGTTAATCATTACTTTGGGATATCCCCAAACCGAGGAGATTCGGGAGAAGAAGCGCAAAAATCCCGACGAGGTGGTGAGTTTTAATAAGTACTAATTTCACTGAATAGCATGCTGAATGTTAGCTCACTGTCATTCTTAATGTACCACAGTGGGTTGAATAGGTAGACCAATGTAATGACTTAAGAGTTTTTATATCAATTCTTTATGCACGAACTGCATTGCGTCAAAATATCTTTTAGTTTCGCGTATTTTCAAGTCGCATTTTGAATGATACTTTATTAATTATACAATTGGCATGTTTATGTTAAAGTTGATTTTGATTGAACATACAATACCAAATTCAGAAACATTTACAGAGACATATTAAGTTA
>CAZTVB010000063.1:0-9660 GCA_964616315.1 uncultured Rikenellaceae bacterium | reverse complement strand
GAAGGTTGTAGGTGGCGAATTTATTATTGAAAAGATGAATTTTATTGAGAAATTTCTAGTGAAGAAGATATCTGGTGTTTCTCAAACCATATCGAAAATAGATGAAACTAAAATTGCAGAATTGGTTAATGAAATGAACTTAAATGATTCTAAAAATCAGTAATAATGAGTAAAATATTAATTATTTTGACATTAATAGGTATATCTATCCAAAGTTATTCGCAGAGTATGAAAAAGACTTACGAAAAAGAGGTTCTAGCCGGACTCGAAAGAACCAAAAACGTTAATAGCGATATCCTAACCGAGGCGGATATCCAGCATCTACCCTCAATTGTTCAACGCTACCTTCGGTATGTTGGAGCAATTGGAAAGGATAAAGTGGTAAACTTCAAGGTTGAGTTTGATGGCGTAATCCGCTCAAATCCTGAGGATAAATGGATGAAATTAACCTCGGTACAGTATAATTTTACCGATAATCCAACACGTGTTTTCTATATCAAAGCCCGAAAAATGGGTATCCCAGCCGTTGGTATTCATCTTTATAAGCAGGAAACAGCCATAATGCATATAAAACTGGCGGGGCTATTTACCATTGTTAATGCACAAGGCTCAGAAATGAACCAAGGCGAAACTGTTACTTTATTTAACGATATGTGCTTTATGGCTCCCGCAACACTTATCGACAAGCGCATTCAGTGGGAAGAAGTTGATTCATTATCGGTTAAGGCAAAATTTACCAACGGAGGAATTCCAATTTCGGCTACACTTTTCTTCAACGAGAATGGAGAATTAATTAACTTTATCAGTAACGATAGGTTTGAAACAAAAGATGGTAAAACCTACAAGAACTACCCTTGGGTAACTCCAGTTTTTGGTGGTTATTCACAAATAAACGGATATAGACTTCCGAACGGAGCTAAGGCAATTTACCGCCGTCCCGAAGGAGATTTCTGCTATGGTGAATTTCTAATTAAAAAAGTAGAATACAACTGTAAAGAGTTTAAAAAATAAAACAATGGAAAGCAAAATTGATAAATCGAAGGAACTACGAAGTTCAATCCAGCTAATCAACGACAAAGTTCAATTCAAAGGCTCTGTTGAGGGCAACAATCCAGTTATGATTGACTATACGCCTCCTATAGGCGATAATGCTGGCTACACATCGTTGGAGCTGTTTCTGCTCAGTCTATCATCATGTGCTGGCACTGCAATACTAGTATTGCTCAGGAAGATGCAAAAGTCAATTCACTCGTTCGAAATATCAAGCATTGGCACCCGGAAGCAGGAACATCCAACCGGTTTTAAATCGGTTACATTGGAAATTAATATCAAAAGCGAAAACCTAACCTCCGGTGAGATGAATAAAGTTCTAGGAATGATTGAGGGAATTTGCCCAATTCTCTCAATGGTAAAAGGTAATGTTGAAATATCTTATTTATTTAAAATCAACTAGTACCAAACATATATTTCTGTATTAAAAATTGATTTATAGCAAAATATCTATGTAAATTTGACTTAACCTAAACAAAAAGATTATGGAAAAAGAAAACTCAACCTGCTGCCCACCATTCGACCCAACAAACTGGGATGGAAAAATGCTGGAGTGGTACAATAAGCCATTTATCAAGGATAAGGTTTTTACACTCTTTTACATGCCTGTTGGTTTTGGTAAAACCATGAAACGCCTCGACGAGAAGGTTACCGCTGCCAGCGCAACAATACCCGATTACCTTTGCCTATCGGACCACACCTCGAAATGGAATATGGATGTTTACCTTGCGGTAGATAAGGAGGTTGCCAATGCCGAAAATGTTAAACTGAGCGGGAAGCTCTTCAGCAAAGTTTACGAAGGACCCTTTAAGGATACAGGCAAATGGGGCGAGGATTTTAAAGTGACTGTTGCCGAAAAAGGTTTAACCATAAAGAAATGGTATATGTGGTACACCACTTGCCCCAAGTGCGCCAAGAAATATGGTAAAAACTACGTGGTAATTATTGGAGAGGTTGAGTAGGTATAAAAAGGGGAGGTTAAAAACCTCCCTTAAAATTCTATATTCGAACTCCCATCACAACGACATCATCTATCCGAGGAGTATCGCCATGCCAATTCAATAGGGTTTTATGTAGAATCTCGCGTTGCTCATCCATTGGTTTTTGATGAATCTCGAGCAACAACTCTTTCAGATTCTTTATCATAAACTTGCGGGCATCACCTCCTCCAAACTGATCGGCATAACCATCTGAGAAGGTATAAATTACATCACCCTTCTTAACTTCAAGTTCAAAGTTTGTGAAAGGAGTATCGCCACGTAAGTGTATGCCTATAGGCATTTTATCGCTCTTAATATGGTTCAATTCTCCATTACGAATATGAACGAGCGGGTTGTTTGCCCCAGCAAACTCAAGGTGCATAGTTTGTTCATCTAAAATGTAAAGAGCCAAATCCATACCGTCCTTACTTCCTCCAATTTCTCCGGTTTGATGCAATGCTGTTATTACTTGATGACGTAACTTGTTAAGTATAGTTGCAGCATGTAAATCCCCGGTTTGTGAAATAATTTGAGTTAAGAATGAAACACCCAGCATGCTCATAAATCCACCAGGAACCCCATGACCAGTACAATCAGCTACTACGCTAATTTTCTTACTGCCTATTTGAGTAATGTAGTAAAAGTCCCCACTAACAATGTCTCTTGGAAGATAAAGAATAAAATTCTCGGGGAAAATTCGATTTATTTGTTCCGGTGGAGTTAGGATAGCCCCTTGAATTCTACTTGCGTAGTGAATACTACTCTTAATCTCCTCATTTTGAGCGGCAATTTTCTCATTTTGAATCTCAATTTCCTCTTTTTGGGCTACAACCTCGGCGGTTCTCTCCTTAACAATTTCCTCCAAGCGAATTTTTTCTTCGATTAACCGACGGGTATTCCATTTAACGATACCCCATATAACTATGACAAAAAGTATGAAGTAGATAAAATACGCTAAAATGGTTCTGTACCAAGGTGGTCTAATCTCAAAAGAGTAGGATGCAACAATACTTTCCTTGTCGTAAATGTTTTTAGCCTTAACGTAAAAAGTGTACTTCCCCTCACGAAGGTTTGTATAGGTAGTTTCTGTTCTGCTATCCCATTTGCTCCAAGTTTCCTCATCGGAACCCGCTAAATAATGGCTATACACAATATCTGCTTCGCGTTCAAAGTATGGAGAGGCAAAGTTGATTACCACACCGTTGTAATGGTACGATAGTCTTGGAATTTGCACTGATTGTTGTTCTAAAGACGGAACTCTCCGACCATTGTCCAATATAGAGTAAAAACTACCATCAAACAGCAGTGAGTCCTTGGCTACAACCTTTCTAATAAGAGCCCTAAATGGCAGATCAAAATTTCGATTTAGATTTGGGTTGTAACTAAATAATTCTTTTGACATTCCTATCCAAACCGTACCATCGGTATCAACATACAAGGCATCTATAGACTTATTAGGGAGTCGTTTGAATGGAGTAGAGTTGACACTCAAGTTCCCTATGCTATCCTCTTCAAATAATTGAGCCCAATATTTACCTTCATCATCAGAGCATATAGCCACAAAACCATTTTGAGTTGATTGTATCCTAAAAATTCCGTTTGTGTTAGCATAAGGATTTACAAGGCCTCCTTTAATAAACGAACTATCAGTGTAACTATAGTGAAATACCCCCTTGTTAGAAATTATAAACAATGTGTCGTTTGAGTTGATAAACGAAAACTCCTTACTATCAACCAAATCCTTATGAGAAGAAAAGTCAATGTATTCACCAGTTTTTGAGATTACATTTATACCCTTAACTTGTGAACCTAACCATAAATTTCCAAATTTATCTTCCTGAATAGATCTTATTGGATAATTTATTTTATCCTCTTTTATTTTTTTTGTCTCAACCCAATCGCCATTCCAAGATATTGTTGCCAAAGATCCGGCCATCCCCATATATAATGTTTCAGGGTTAAATCTGGATTGGAACAGAGTAAAAATATTATGCTGAACTTTGGGAAATTTTACTCTTAGCTTTTCACTAATTGAGTATGCTCTATTATTTCTAATTTCAAAAACACCATCGGTATATGATCCTGCCAAAAGAATCGATTTCCCATTAGGGATTTTAAACTCCAATAAATCCCAAACTGTTCCAGAAATATTCTCAACAGGATAAAATTTGGGGATTCCATTTTTCTCAAACCCCAAATAATAGACTCCGCTAAAAGTAGAGATATATAAAATTCCATTAAATCTTACGATATCAGTAATAAAATCATCTATTCCGCTTTCTTTGGCAAATCGCTTTAAGTTTGAGTTTACTTCAAATCGGGATATTGCTCCATCGTAAAATGTGCACCAAGCAGGGCTATCTCCTCCTTGGTATAAATATGTAATTTGGCTGCTTGAGAGTCCAATTTCTTTGTTAACAATTTCTGTAGGCTCGAAATCTTTAGTAAATTGGATATAACTGAGCCAATCAGACTGAACATTACCTATTCCATAATTCTTGTTATTCAACTGAATAGGGCTATAAGGAATAGCGGTTTCGAACACTCTGTCAAGGAAACCGTCGGTATCCTTAACTCGCCTTGATGCGCCTGACGTATAGTTATAAAGATAAAGACCGCCATCAGTAACAACAAGACCCTCTGCATCATTGTAGGGTAATATTGAAAAAATGTTTTTTTCAACAAAAACCTCGGCACCTGGAGCAAGCACTAAATCCTTATTTTCTAATATGAGCAACCCCTTAAGAAAACTGCCTACATAAATTTTGTTGCCACAAATAAAGGTCAAAAAATTGGCAAATATTTTTTTATCGCCTAGATATATGGCATCAACGGTTTTGCCATCGTAAACAAAAATATAGGTAGTAGAGCAAAAGTAAGTTTTACCTTTAAAAAAATAGGTTTTAAATATATGCGTAAACCCTTGCTTTAAAGAATCACTTATCCTATCGGTTAATGATACATACTGAAGATTCCCACTAACAGTTGGCTCAAGAAAACCAAAATCCCCAGAAGCTCCGACATAAATTGAACCATCGTCGCCCCGAGTCAGAGAATATACTGGTTTATTATCAGGAATTGAAATTCTGCGCCAAATTACACCATCGTACTCTACAATACCATTCTCCCATGTGCCGAAGTACATAACGCCTCGCTCATCCTGAACTATACTCCAAGCCTGATCGGTTCCATTATAATCCTCTGCAGAAAAATTAGTAATCAACGGATGCCCATACTTATTGAACTGCTGGGCACTTGCTGAGTAAAGAGTTAATACAAATAGAATACTTAAAAAGAATTTACATTTCATAACCCAAAGGATTGAAATATAAAAGTATAAAAAAATAAGATACAATAATCTTAAAAACAATAAAAATCACAGATTGATACTAATCATCAAAGGGTTTCAATTGTTCGAGTAAGACATCTTAATCCATTTCGAACCATTCCACAACAGCATCAAACAATCATTCTGACCAAGAGCAATATTTGAACCTATCAGTAAATTTCCACTATTGGGAAGCGTAACGGTATTAGTATCGGAAGTCCCAACTAAAATTAACACCTGCCCAATTACCGCCCCGTTTGTCAAAGGAACTGATGAATTTAGAGTAATGGCCGAGGTGGACGACACTAAAACATTTGATTTACTGGAACTAATGGTTGAACCATTACCAAGAGTTACACTTTGCTGCTCAAGTGCATAAAAATCGCGGATGGTAACTTTTGCGTTCAACTTAACCACATCATTATCAAACTCTCCGTAAACCAATGGGGCGGTTGAATTGGAGTTTTCAATATAAAGTCTTGAAGATGCTGCCTCGTTATATCCAGCATTATATCCAATGAAAATGTTCTGACTACCCCCACTATTATAACCAGCCATTGCGCCAATAAATACATTCATACTACCAACAGAATTTTGGCCTGTTCCCGACCCAAGCATAGCATTATACCCTCCACCACTATTGGTTTCTCCAGCATAGGAGCCAACAAATGTATTATTGCTATTAGTATTTTGATTTCCGCTATAAAAACCTACGTTAACATTGAATTGCCCACTAATATTTGCTCGCCCAGAGAATGCGCCTAAATAAGCATTTGCAAATCCATTTTCGTTATTTTCTCCAGAAAAGTTCCCAATAAAAGTATTGTCCGAACCTGTTTTGTTTCCATAACCCGACTGATTACCAAGAAATAAATTAGTCCATCCCGAAATGTTGTTATAACCGGATTCGTTCCCAATAAAAACATTGTAGGATCCGTATGCAAGGTAATATGGTTGTGTCTGAATTTCTCCAACATTATTGAAGCCTGCGCTTTTACCAATGAAAATATTATTCAGCCCTACTTTATTAGCATATCCACTTTGGTAGCCAATAAAAATATTATCACTTCCCTCCGTATTACTGTAAGCAGCCTTGTAACCCAAAATAGAATTATACATACCAGTGGTGTTATTACCTCCTGACTGATGTCCAATAAAATAGTTCTCTGGAGTCAGATTTAAGAATTGGTCGGTTGACTTGGTTCCACTCAAACCCCCAACGGCAAATCCACCTTTAGCACCCTTTCCAGGTTGTTCATTAACGTAAATTCTGGCACTATCTGGCGAAATGGTGAAATAACTCGTTGATGTCTTTGTTCCGCTTAGACCTCCCACAGCAAATCCTCCCTTTGCCCCTTTAGCAACATCATCAACAAAAATCTTTACACTACCCTGATATACTGCAAAAACTATTTGTCCCAACTTATTTTTAACAACAAAAATGGGTTCCTCTTCATTTGCATTTGGACTGCTCTCAACCTCCTTGGTATTGCTTGCGTACAAAGCATAAGGAACCGCTTGTAAAGGTTGAGTCCCGAGTAAGGTAAACGTTGTTTCTGAACCTACTTTGATTTCGGTTTTAAGGATAACTTGTTCATTTCCCCAGGGAACATCTGTCAACAAGCCAACTTTCTCAGTGCCATTGCCAACAATCACATTAATTATACCCTGTGCAGACGAAGTTACATTGTGCACTTCCTGGTAGTAAGCTGTCAGCCCGTCACCACTTGCTAGGGTTACTCTAAACTGGGCCGTTTGGTTACCCAACACCTGTCCGCTACTATTCCTAAGCACTGCCTGAAAACTAAACCCTGATGGTGTTTGGCCCTGTAAAATGGGACTTATTAAAAACACCAACCAAATAACCATTAATTTTTTCATAGTTATTGTATTAACATTGAAATTAAACCCTATAGTATAAATATAACTAGAAAAGAATTTCATGTCAAATAATAAGATAAAAAGGCTGAGAGTTCTCAGCCTTTTTATCTTATTTGGTTAGGAGCTTTTTTATTGCCTCAAGCTCTGCTTTTAAATTATCTATCTCCTTAACTTTTTCTTCTAGTTTCGAGTTTTTGCTCAGTAACTCTTCTATGAGTTTTTGTTGTTCTTTAATAGCCTCCACTAACACGGCAGTAATGGGAGCATATTGCATTGAATATGTGGTTTGCTCATTACCCGTTACTACTTCGGGTAAAACCTCAAGAGTTTCCTGTGCAATAAAACCAATCTGTTTTCCGGGCTTGGCCTCATCAAGCCATTCGTAGGAAACACCTCTAAGTTTAAGAACTTTACTTAAAGGGCTTTCTATTGTTTTGATATTTTTCTTTAACCTAGCATCGCTGGTTGTATTCCAACTTCCAGTTCCTCCAGCATTACCGTGAACATAAAATTTATAACCAGCGTCGCGTGGATTTTTTACCGAAAGGATATAACGTGCATCAGGATTACTTGTTGAATTTGCCACGGAGGTATTCCATCCAATAATTGTAGTTCCATCCTTAAGAACTGTAAAAGCATTGCTCTTACCATAAGCTGGATGGTCATAACCATTTCCAACAACGAACAAAGGGTCTGCATTAACCCAATCCATATAGGAAGTTGGCTTCCCAGAAGAGTAATACTGAGCACTATTGGTATAAATAGTATCGTTAGCCCTTCCAATTACAAACGACATATAACTATTCGCCTTAGTCCAAGATGCCGCGGTAGAGTGTGAGCCAACCGCAATAGCCCCCGCCCAAGCAGTTGATTGATGCTCCTGAGCCTTAGAACTCCACCCCCATGCGGTTGATGCAAATCCATTCGCTTCAGAATAATATCCCCAAGCAGTTGCAAATTGATTACTTGCCTTTGTACTTGCACCCCAAGTTGTAGCGGAAATACCTGTAGCCCTAGTGTCGTAACCCCAAGCAGTTGACGCATCTCCCGATGCAACATTCCAATACTCAATGTTCGCATACCTCATGCCTCCCCATGCGGTTGATGAACGTCCACTAGCAATATTCCTGAATCCTGCTGCAAACGCAAAACGAGCACTTGCTACTGTTCCAAACCCCATGGCAATAGCATTTTCTCCGGTATTTGAAGTTGTAGTTCCTGTCCCAATAGAGAATGAGTTTAGTCCATATGCTTTAGCACCAAGACCAAATGCAAATGAATTTAATCCAGCAGCTTCGGTTGATATTGCAAGTGATGCACCGGTAGAGTCACGCCCACCTGCACCAAACGCAAAACTTCCAACGGCTGTTGCTATTGCCCCATTACCAAAAGCAAAACTATTATTTGCCGTAGCTTCAGTGTTTCGTCCTATTGCAAACGAGTTAGTTGAAGCTGTCGATGTCCTAGCTCCGTCACCAAAAGCAAAAGAACTATTTCCTTGGGCAAGGGCATTCTTACCAATAGCCATAGCATATGCCCCACGTGCAATTGCCTTAAATCCCATAGCCTGAGAAAAATCGCCTTTAGCTTTAGACTCGTAACCCGAAGCAAAGGAATTCGTACCAACACTATCGGGATGCTCAACTAATACTCTACCGACTAGAAAGGCATTTCTTAATGGATACCAAAGCACTCTATTTTGGCTAGGGTTAATTATACCAGTAGCATCTGTTGAAACATTAAAAAAACTATTATCGGATTTCGTTCCACTTAGTCCACCTACAGCAAAACCACCCTTGGCTCCTTTTCCGCTATCGTCAATATAAATTCTTGCGCTATCAGGGGTAATTCTAAAATATTCTACTCCTTGTTTAGTTCCGCTTAACCCCCCAATAGCAAAACCGCCCTTGGTTCCTTTTGTTACTGTAGTACCATCATCCACAAATACCCTAACACCCTCCTGATAAACCGCAAAAACTATTTGACCAAGTTTGTTTTTAACCACAAAAATTGGCTCCTCATCAGTAGCAGTTGGGCTACTTTCCACCTCCTTGGCATTGTTAGCGTATAGCGCATATGGAACTGCCTGTAGGGGCTGAGAGCCTAACTCAGTGTATGTTGTTGCTGAACCAACTTTAATTTCGGTTTTCATGGTTATTTGATCATTCCCCCAAGGAACATCGGCTAACACACCAACTTTACTGGTACCATTACCAATGATAACATTGATTAAACCCTGTGCACTAGAAGTTACATCGTGTACTTCCTGATAATGAGTAGTTAGCCCATTGCTGCTTATTAAGGTTACCCTCAGTTGAGCTGTTTGGCTACCAATCACTTGTCCGGAACTATTCCTAAGTACTGCTTGATAACTAAAACCAACTGGAGTTTGAGCTAAGCAAAAAAATCCTATTGATAGCC
>CAZTVB010000062.1:0-9746 GCA_964616315.1 uncultured Rikenellaceae bacterium | reverse complement strand
CTATTGCTGTTTTAGGATTAACAACTCCAGGGATTCCCCACTGGTTACCAAAAATTCTTTGGCCCGATATGCACTTCGAGGATATGATTCTAACGGCAAACTACTGGGTTAAACATATTCAGAAGAAGGAAAAACCACATATCATTATTGGATTATTCCACTCCGGCCACGATGCAACTTATGGAGGCGGCTCTGCCACTGAATCTAAAAATGAAAACGCTTCACTACTTGTCGCGCAACAAGTTCCAGGATTCGATGTAATCCTAATTGGCCACGACCACGATAAGCTATGCAAAAAGTTTGCAAACATAAATGGCGACTCAGTTCTTGTTATGGACCCAACCTCAGGTGCAAGGTTAATATCTGAGGCTACAATAGTGGTAAACCTCGATAAGAAAGGAAAACTTCAGAGCAAATCTATTAAAGGCGAATTAATCGATACAAAGAAATTCAAAGCCGACGCCGATTTTATGGCAACCTTTGCCTATGACTATAAAAAGGTTGAGGATTTTGTTAAGCGCCCAATTGGCGAGTTTACCCAAACAATGACTAGCGCCAACGCATACTTTGGCCCAACTGAATTTATCGATTTTATTCATTCGGCACAATTAAATTTAACAAAGGCCGATGTTTCTTTTGTTGCCCCTCTTTCTTTCGTATCGACAATAAAAAAAGGCCAAGTAACCGTAAGCGATATGTTTAAACTTTACCGATTCGAGAATTTCCTCTACACTATGTCATTAACAGGTAAAGAGATTGATGGTTTCCTAGAGCATTCGGCTTCGGTGTGGTTCAATACAATGAAAAGCGCCGAAGATCATTTAATCAAGTTTAAAATCAACGAGGATGGGAGCATATCAACTAATCAACAGGGTAAAGTTCAACTATTTGCTAACTTCTACAACTTCGACTCAGCTGCAGGAATTATTTACACCGTTGATGTTTCAAAACCCGATGGCGACAAAGTGACTATTCACTCAATGGCAAATGGAACACCTTTTGATGAAAACAAAACATACTCCGTTGCAATTAACTCCTACCGTGGAAATGGCGGTGGTGGACATCTCACAAAGGGTAGTGGTATTGCTCCTGAGGAATTAGCAAACCGAGTAAAAACATCAACTGAAAAGGATTTAAGATACTATATTATGAAGTATATTGAGGAGAAAAAGGTTATTACCCCTACCAACTTTAACACCTGGAAAATTGTTCCAGAAGAATGGGTTATCCAAGCGATTGAACGCGATAAAAAATTGCTTTTCTCATCAAACAACGAATAATGGCAATGAACTTTAACGATTCAGTAAAACAATTCGATTCAGGTAAAATTCTTCCTTTAGTGGAAGAATTTTACACTTTACAGGGCGAAGGATTCCAAACAGGACGTGCCGCGTACTTTATCCGTATTGGAGGTTGCGATGTGGGCTGCTCCTGGTGCGACTCACGCCTATCGTGGAATCCAGATGTATTTCCACCCGTAAATGTTGATGAGATTGTTGAACGAGCAGCGTCGTTCCCTGCTAAGGCTGTAGTGGTAACTGGCGGAGAGCCTAGCCTCTACCCTCTCGATTATTTATGCTCTACATTAAAAGCTAAAGGAATACAAACATTCATCGAAACATCGGGTGCTTACCCTTTGTCGGGTCAATGGGACTGGATTTGTTTATCGCCCAAACGTCAGCAACCACCAGTTGACTCCATCCATATGAAGGCCGATGAACTTAAGGTGATAATTACCAGCCCCGAGGATTTGGTTTGGGCCGAGGAAAATGCTAAATTGGTAAAATCGAGTTGTATGCTTTTTCTTCAACCAGAATGGAGCGTCTACGAGAAAATTGTTCCTGCTATAGTTGATTATATAATGCAAAATCCTAAGTGGAGGATATCGTTACAGGCCCATAAATTTATGCATATACCATAAAATGAAACATTTAGTTATTTACGTATTAATAGTTTTACTCCCTGCATTTGCAGTAGCGCAAACAAAAAAAGAGTTAAGCGTAAATAACCGACGTGCCATTGAAAATTACAACACAGCCCTAAAATCGTACGATAGGTACGATTACATTGAAACACAGCGATTGTTAAGGGAAAGCATCAGAATTGAGCCAAAATTCATTGAAGCTCACCTTGTTCTTTCGCAAACATTCTATATGATGGGCAATATCCCAAGCGCCATCGAATACTTAGAAAAAGCCATAGCCATTAATCCAAAATTTTACCCTAGAGCATACTACACCTTGGGCAGATTTTTGCTTCAAATTGGAGAATATCAACAAGCCAAAGAGAAACTAGAGTACTTTCTAACCCTCAAGGATAAATCAAAGGAAATTGAAAAATCTACACACGAGGCCATTGAGCGTTGTAACTTTGCCTTAAATGCTATTGCAAATCCCGTTCCGTATAATCCAATTAATATTGGCTCAAATGTGAATACGGATTTGGATGAATATTGGCCCAGTCTTTCGGTTGATGAGAAAACGTTGGTTTACACTGTTCGTCTGCCCAAATCAGTCAATACAGGTATAAGAAATACAAAGTGGCAGGAAGATTTTTATGTTAGCACAAAGTATAATTCCCCCGATTGGGACAAAGGAACTCCAATTGGCGACCCAATAAACACAGAAATCAACGAAGGTGCACAGGCACTTTCTGCCGATGGAAAAACAATGTACTATACCATTTGTAGCGGTGTATGTAACCTATATACCTCGGTTATGCAAAGTGATGGAACTTGGGCTGCACCAGTAAAACTTCCACCTCAAATAAATGCCAGCAAATATTCAGAGAAACAGCCATCAATCTCACCCGATGGAAGAACAATATATTTTGTAAGTAACAGGCCAGAGGGATTAGGCGGATTTGATATCTGGAAATCGGACAGAAACCCTGATGGAACTTGGAATAATGCTGTAAACATTGGAGAACCAATCAACTCATCTGGCGATGAGCAATCGCCATTTATCCATTTTGATAACCAAACACTTTACTTTTCCTCTAACGGACATTTAGGAATGGGAAGCATGGATATCTATGTTTCAAGACTTGATTCCTCGGGAAAATGGACTAAACCGTTAAACTTTGGTTATCCAATAAATACTTACAAAAGTGAGGAAGGATTAATTGTAAACGCTAAAGGCTCTGTTGCATACTACTCCACCGATATTATTCCGGAACACGGACGCGATATTTTCAATTTTAACCTTTATCCAGAAATTCAACCTATTCCAACATCTTATCTTACTGGAGTTGTAAAGGATAGCAAAACATTAGAACCCTTGGAAGCGCAAGTAACATTGGTAGATTTATCGTCGAAAAAGGAGATAATGAACACCACCACTCCAAAGGATGGAAAGTTCCTTGTTTGCTTGCCTACCGATAAATCTTATGGTTTGTTTGCATCGGCACCAAATTACCTATTCCACTCGGAACATTTCGATTTAAAAGGGATTTTCTCCTTCGATAAACCCTACTACTTGGAGATTCTTCTTAATCCAATTGTTAAGGATGAGATTCTTGTTTTGCGAAATATCTTCTTCGCTCTTGACTCATACGAACTACAGTCAGAATCGACCATTGAGTTGGACAAGTTAGTGGCAATTCTAAAACAAAATCCAACCATTAAAATTGAGGTTGGTGGACATACCGACGACCAAGGAAGTGATGAGTACAACCAAAAACTCTCCAAAAATAGGGCTAAATCGGTAGCAGAATATCTTATTTCAAACAAAGTTGAAGCAATCAGAGTTAAGTGGGCTGGATATGGCGAAACAAAACCTGTTGCAAGCAACTCCACCCCAGAAGGAAGAGCCCAAAACAGAAGAACGGAAGTTAAAATTCTTTAATTTTTAGGGAATCGGTGTCTTGTTAAGGAAATTTTTAAAGATAACTGTTGTATTATAACGAATTAGGGCTTAATTTCGCAAGTCAATATCATTTGATATAAATTATTGAATTTTAACAACTTAAAAAGCGTAAATCCTGATAAAAGAATGAGAAAATGGCGCATTGAGGATTCGGCTGAGATGTATAACATCAACGGCTGGGGAGTAAAGTACTTCTCCATTAATAAAGATGGAAATGTAGTGGTTACTCCAAAAAACAACGGTGTTGAAATTGACCTCCGTGAACTTGTTGATGAACTACAAATTCGCGATGTATCCGCGCCAATGCTGATAAGGTTTACGGATATTCTAGATAATAGAATCGAGGATATGTCGCGCTCTTTCAAAGTGGCTGCTGAGGAGTATGGCTACCAAGGCCAGAACTTCATTATTTACCCAATTAAGGTAAACCAAATGCGCCCTGTGGTTGAAGAAATTATAAACCACGGAAAAAAATTCAATATTGGACTTGAAGCTGGTTCTAAACCAGAACTTCACGCTGTTATTGCAAGCAATCCTGATAACGATTCGCTAATTATTTGTAATGGTTATAAAGACGAAGATTATATTGAATTAGCACTACTTGCCCAAAAAATGGGTAAAAAAATATACATTGTTGTGGAAAAACTGAATGAGCTTAAGCTTATTGCAAAAGTATCGCAACGATTGAAAATTAAACCAAACCTGGGTATTAGGGTTAAATTGGCTAGTTCTGGTAGCGGAAAATGGGAAGATTCTGGTGGCGATGTGAGCAAATTCGGATTAACATCCAGCGAACTTTTGCAAGCACTTGATTACCTAGAAAACAACGAACTTAAAGAATCGTTAAAACTTGTTCACTTCCATATTGGTAGTCAGGTTACCAAAATTCGTCGTATTAAAATCGCACTTCGCGAAGCATCGCAATTTTATGTTCAGCTTTACCAAATGGGCTTCAAAATTGAGTTTGTTGATATTGGAGGTGGGCTTGGTGTTGATTACGATGGAACACGCTCATCGAGCAGCGAGAGTAGCATTAATTACAGTTTACAGGAATACGTAAACGACTCTGTTTCTACAATGGTTGATGCGAGTGACAAAAACGATATTCCTCATCCAAACATCATAACCGAATCTGGTCGTTCGTTAACAGCGCACCACTCAGTGCTTATTTTTGAGGTCTTGGAAACCTCATCGCTACCCACTTGGGCTGAGGATGATGATATTACTGAAAATGACCACGAACTGGTACAGGAACTTTACGAGCTTTGGGATAAGCTAAATCAACCCCGAATGCTTGAGAGTTGGCACGATGCCCAACAAATTCGTGAAGAAGCATTAGACCTTTTCAGCCTTGGACTACTCGATTTAAAAACTCGTGCACAGATTGAGCGATTATTCTGGTCTATTGCCAAAGATATTCATCAAATTACAACAGCTGTTAAGCACGTTCCCGATGAGTTTAGGGTATTACCAAAACTCCTTGCCGATAAATATTTCTGTAACTTCTCGCTGTTCCAATCGTTGCCCGACACTTGGGCTATCGACCAGATATTCCCAATTATGCCCATCCAGCGCCTCAATGAGAAACCCGATAGAGCAGCCACATTACAGGATATCACTTGCGATTCGGACGGAAAAATTGACAACTTCATATCAACCAAGAATATTTCGTACTACTTGCCAGTTCACTCAGTAAAACAGAGCGATTCGTACTACATTGGAGTATTCCTTGTTGGAGCTTACCAGGAGATTTTAGGCGACCTTCACAACCTATTTGGCGATACCAATGCTGTTCACGTTTCGGTTACCGACAAAGGCTATGAAATTGACCAAATTATTGATGGTGAGACTGTTGCCGAAGTTCTTGAGTACGTACAGTACAATCCCAAGAAGTTGGTTCGTACATTGGAAACTTGGGTTACATCGTCGGTTAAAGCTGGTGTAATATCATCGAAAGAAGGTAAGGAATTCCTATCCAACTATCGTTCTGGATTGTACGGATACACTTACCTTGAATAGATTACAGATATCAATATAAACAAGAAAGGCTGCATTAAGCAGCCTTTTTCTTATAGTATTCTTATAGTAACTTTTTCAACTTTAATCTCAACTGCTCTGCTGATGATGGCCTTGAGACAATCTTTAAATTCTTATCCAACAAGAACATTTTTGGAGTTTCATCAACATTATACTTTATAATGATTGGGTTATCGTAATCCGCATTAATCTGCATATTTATCCAGGGAAACTGCTTGTCGGCAACAAACTTTTTCCATTGGTCAACCTCCTCATCAATGGATATGGCCACAATCTCAAACCCCTTGGCTTTGTAATCATTATAAACGCTAATCATACTTGGCATCATCTCAACGCAATGCGGACACCATATGGACCAAAATGCAACTAACTTATATTTCGACTTATCGGCCGATAGTTTGAATTGCTTACCAATAATTGGTTTCACCTTAAAATCGTATGTTTTGCTACCAACTGCAAGGTTCTTTTCGAGCACTAAACGAGCCATAAATTCATTATCACTCTTTAATACCGATGCAGCCTCACCACCATTATTCAATAAGTAGTTTAGTACGCCAAAATAATCGGTATCGATAAATCCACGGCACAACGAACCAACAATCTGTGAGCGAATACGCTCGCTCATTGGCATTTTGAAAAGAGCATCAATTTGCGATACAAAAACAGAATCCTGCTGCTCCTTATCGTAAATATCATCGCAAATTGAATTTTCGAGGTAATCCCAAACATTCTTGATAAGCAAAGGCGTATTGAGCAATCTATCATCATTTAAACCAACGCCATTCCACCAATCCTTTGCCATTAAGGCTTTGTATGAACACTCGCTGGTTGCATCTACAACAAAAGGTCTAGTATCCAAGTTTATGTAATTCGATACAAATAGCGAAGTATCAACCCTAGATAATTCCTGCGATTTCTGCGAAAACTCAAACTCAACCCGCTGTTTTTCGTTCCTAAGCTGCTCCGCAAAAGGTTGCTCAGGGGTATAATAATTCTGCAACGAGCCAAGCATCCACAGTTGCTGCTCCGAAGCACGTTTAATCTTTAAATAATCAACAAAAATTTTATTTTCTTTCGATATTAAAACCGCTAAACTATCCTCAACAGCAAAAACAACAGTTTCGAACTTGATTTCTGGCTCATTGGCCACAATAAAATCGAACGAACTCTGTTTTCCCACAACCATCCTGTAAAGTCCTTGATTTGCGCTGGAAGGCAAGGTGAATTTATAGATACCATCTTCATTAGACCTACACGAATCCACCACCTCAATTTCCTTACCAACAAAACGCGAAAGTTTAGCTTTAGAACCTATGGATTGCTTAACCTTTAGTTCAATTGTGGTTTGTGCAAAAACACCCAAGGATAGGAAAAGTAGGGCAATCAATGCAATGTTTGTTTTTGAAATCATTTTGATAATTGATTTGCTATTACTTAACAATAAACTTCAAAATCTTCTGTTTTAAATCCGCGGGGTTAAAGGGTTTCAGAACAAAATCGTTCATACCCAAGTTGAATATCTTGCGTTTCACATCCTGCATTGCCGATGCACTTAGCGCAATAATTGGAACAGCTTTTTTTGTTGAGTCATCAAGCTTACGAATAGCCTTAGCCGCTTCGTAACCATTCATCTCGGGCATCTCCAAGTCCATAAGAACCAAATCGTAGTCGGTTTTTTGAACCATCTCCAACGCCACTAAACCATTCTCGGCATGCTCGTGATTGATACCCCAGTTGGAAAGGAAACGTTGTACAATAAGCGTGTTCAAATCATTATCCTCAACAATAAGCACATTGTACTTATGACCCTTTTGAAGCTCCGCTTCAAGATTTATTTGTGGAGTTTGAACCTTATCCTGTGGAATAATATCAAACTTTAAATCGAAGTAAAAAATTGAACCCTGACCAAGAGTACTCTTCAACTTAATCTCGCCGCCCATTATGCCAACAAGTTTCTTGGATATTGCTAACCCAAGTCCAGTTCCACCAAAACGGCTCATCTGTCCATGAACTTGTGTAAACTCCTGGAAAATTAAATCCTGTAATTCTTTTTCAATACCTATGCCTGTATCGGAAACAATAAAGCGAATTGTGGCTGTTTTGGTGGTTTTCTTACTTAAATTGAAGTTAATAGATACATTGCCCTTGCTGGTGAATTTTATAGCATTCCCAACCAAATTTGTGAACACCTGATTAAGTCTAAGCCTATCGCCCGAAAGATATTGAGGAATTTCTTTATCTATATGACCAATTAACTCTAACCCTTTTTCTCTGGCCATTTGCGAAAAAGAACTAATAAGACCCGCGTGCATCTGATGTAAATCAATTTCAGATTTAATCAAATCCAAACGCCCAGCTTCAATCTTACTAAAATCAAGAATATCGTTGAGTAATGCAAGCAAATTCTCCGCCGAATACTTAAGCGCTTTTAAATGAGATACCTGCTCTACTTTTGGCTCCTCCTGTAGCAACAAATTGGTCATACCAATTACAGCGTTCATAGGAGTACGAATCTCGTGGCTCATTGTAGAAAGGAAGCGCTCCTTGGCTCTACTAGCCTCTTCGGCCATCTCCTTGGCAATAATAAGTTCCTGCTCCTGTTTTTTGCGCAGACTAATATCGTTCATGGCCACCAACAAGCACTTGCTATCCTGTATATCAACAACCTCAGCCGACAACAACATTGTCAGCTCTTCCTTTTTAGTGTTTAGAATTTTAATTTCGAGATTGCTAACCCGGCCATTCTCTTTTATGTGACTTATCAACTCATACCTACGGTCAATATCAACGTAGATATCTAAATCCTTGGAATCCTTTCCTATAACATCATCCTTGGTTAATCCTGTTTTTTGAAGAAACGCCTCGTTAACATCAAGGTAAACACCATCCTCCAAAGTACTAATGGTCATCATCACCGCAGCGGTATTGAATGCCTTGGAGAATTTTTCCTCCGAGGCCTTTACAACCCTCTCTGCCTCCAACCGTGGACTAATATCCTGAGCTATGGCAAAAATAACATCTCGCCTACTCCAAACCCCTTTAATCATTCGCACCTCAACGGGGATATACTTACCATTACGGGTTCTCATTTCCGCTGTGTATGCTCCCCTAGCACCACTAAAAACATCACTTAATGTAGATGAAACTATCTCCTGATTCTTTTGATGAAGTTTACTGAACGATTCCAAAAGCAGTTCATGCTCCTTGTATCCAAGTTTATTTAGAACCGCTTGATTAACCTGTACTATATTTCCGTTATTGTTAACGATAAAAACAAAATCGCCAAATGCGTTAACTAACAAGCGAAAATTCTGCTCCTCCTCTACCAAGTTATTTTCCGCCTCCTTTTGCTGGGTGATATCGTAACTTGAGCAAAGTAAAGCAGGACGACCCTCCCAGTCGATAATTGAGACGTTGGATTTAATCCACTTTAAATCGTTGAGTTTGGTAAGTATCCTAAGTGTAAAACTATTGGATTTACGAACCTTTATCTCGTTAAAATCGTTCTGGAAGAGCAGTTTTATTAGTTTTCTATCCTTTGGATGTACAATATCCAAGAATAAAATCTCCTTAACCTCAAGTTCGTTATAGCCTGTTAAAAGATTAAAACTAGGATTATAGAACACAACCCTGTGGCTTTGTACTACATAGATACTACTCTCGTTCTGAAACAATAAACTTCTAAAAAGCTCATTTTCAGACTTAAGTTTAGCATTAGCACTGGTTGAATTCTCGTTGGTTTTCAATAAAATTGCGGTTAAAAAAGATTGCAAAAGTTATAAAAAATGTGAATACGTTGTGCCTAATTCAAAAAGGAATTGAATTATTGAAGGAATATTGAGG
>CAZTVB010000061.1:0-9824 GCA_964616315.1 uncultured Rikenellaceae bacterium | reverse complement strand
TTTTAGACTAGTACTATTTGATTTCAAAATCATCAATTATGTAGATTTCTAGTTTAATTTTGTAAAAAATTAAGTGATGGAAATCTTAAAATTAATAGCAATTGCTGCTGGTATTCTTTTCATAGCCTTGTTGGGTATGGGAATAAAAATACTTTTCCACAAAACCCATAAATTTCCAGAAACGTCAGCTGGACACAACAAAGAACTACGAAAAAGAGGGGTTAGTTGTCCTAAGCATGATGAAATCAAGTGCTGGGGAAAGAAAAAGAACAACGAATGTGCTACATGCTATGAGCATGCTAGAGATTAATTATTTTTTAAGAAAATTTAAAATATCATGGCAATTCTTAAACTTATATTACTAACTGTTGCTCTAATAGGCTTAGTTTTTATTGGACTTTCGTTAAAAGTAATTTTAGGAAAAACAAAGAAAACAGACTGCCAAACGGACAATTCCGATGTAGGTTATTCCTGCGGTTGTGGCGGCGGGAACAATTGCAGTACCAATAAAGCTAAAAAGGGATTTTAGCTATTCCTTTATACTTTTCTTAAGATTCTCGCTAATCCATACTTCATATCCACCCGATTCGTCGGAGTATATTAAGTATGCATCAACATTTGTATTTGATTGAATATAGTTAATACTCCAATCTAAACCATTAACCATAAAGGCTGTGGCCAAAGCATCGGCTCTTGCTCCTGAATTTGCGATAACAGTAGCACTAAGTAACGAATTTAAAACAGGAAATCCTGTTTTTGGATTTACAGTATGTGAATACTTTTGGCCATTAACCTCAATAAATTTGCGGTAATTCCCTGAAGTAGCCAAACCTTTTCCATCACTTAAATATATCTTAGTTTGTATATTCTCACCAGGCATTGCATTCTCTACAGGCTTGTCCAAACCAACAACCCAACATGTGTCCCTGCTATTTACGCCTCGAGCTGTGATTTCTCCACCAACCTCAACCAAGTAATTACTTATGCCTTTAGATAAAAGGAAAGCACCAAATACATCTACTGTATATCCTTGTGCAATGGCATTCACATCAATCTGAATTTGAGCATTAGCCTTACTCAAATTAAATCCATCTAACGTGATTTTATTCATTCCTATTAAGGGTAATAGTGATTTTACCTTGGATGAATCAATCCCTTTTGCCTTATCTTTCCAAAAACCGAGTAATTTGATAACTGGCCCCACTGTAATATCGAATGCACCATCGGTTTCCCGATAAATTGAATCTGCAATAGCTATTACATCTGCTAACTGTGCGTCAACCACGGATATTCCGTTTCTATTAAATTTGGAGATAATTGAGCTATCGTTGTAAACCGACATAGAATTATCGATGACAGTAAACAAAGAATCAAAACTTGGGGAAAAATCCCTGCCCAATGAATCGTAGTAAACCACACTATAGGTGGTTCCTTGTGCAAAACCTTCAATTTTTAAGTATTCCTTAGTTTGTTTTTTGCAAGATATAAGAAAAGGTATGAATAGAAGAACCAGTGAAAATTTTCTCATTGTTGATATCTCCAATAATTAGAATGTTGGACATGGTATTGCTTTCCACTTCTTTTTAGTCAATACTTTGAATTCATAAATAAAAGAAATTTCGTGGGATCCACCGGAGTTCAAGCCTAATTTTGAAACAGTAAAATCATAGCTATAACCTATGCTAACCTGATCCCACTTATAGCCTGCCATAAATGCTAGGGCATCTACACGTCGAGTTGTACTATTCTTAGGCATACCTCGCCACCATACACCAAAACTTAAGGGTTGTGTAAACCAATATAAACCCAAATCCAACTGTCTATAAATATCCTGCACTCTGAAATTAAATGCAAATGTAATAGATTCCTCTATTCTGCTCATTAAGAAACCTTTGGTAATATATCGGTATCCCCCAAAGGCGGAAAATTTATAGGGAGTCCTCGAGTCCTCATCGTAAAACGAGGCAACGGGCTTTAGCATGTGATCCCATGTTGCGCCAAACCACATATTATCAGAATATGCCAAAACAGATGTAGCCACATCAATATCCCAAACACTGCTATTCGCAGGAGGAGCCACTGAGGTGGGTGTTCCAGGGTCAATAAGTTGATCGCTAAAAATTAACTTACTAAAATCTATTGATATCTGCTGCAAGTAAAATCCAAGCCCTGGGCGTATATGCCACTCAGAGGTAGGCGTGAAATCATATGAATATAAAGTTCCTATTTTTGTGTTTCCAAGTTTCCCAGCGCCAGCCTGATCCCTTACTGCAACAAACCCTAAACCACTTTTAAATGCAATAAAGTTATGATCCCATGACAAACTAAAAGTATTGTAAGAACCCGGAATTGAAGTCCATTGATTCCTATAGTTAAGAACCGTACGATATCCTAATATACCTCCAGTAAAAGAAGGAGCAAGGAATAGCGGACTCGCATAGAACTGTGTAAAATGAGGATCTTGAGCACGAACTGCGCTTAAACTCAAGATTAACAATGCAGAAGCTATATATTTTTTAAAATTGCTCAACCCTTTCAATATTAAAACAAAAATAGATAAATAAATTAAAATTACTATTCTAACTACCGTAACAATGTAACGCTTCCCTTCATATCGAAAGATCGACCATTTGTAAATTTACCTATGGCTCGCCACATGTAAACGCCTTGCTCGGCAAGTTTATCTTTCACATAGCCATCCCACCCAATATTAACATTGCTCGAGGTGAAGATTTGCTCGCCCCAACGAGAGAACACCATTAATTGATACTCAACCACCCCTTGATGGAATGGGTGAAAAACTTCATTTTTATAGTCAATGGCATCGTACACCCCTCCATTAGGCCCATTTTTGTTGGGTTTGAATGCATTAGGAAACTTAACAACACCTGTTCCCTCAACATAAACCGCAGGATTTTTTGAAATTGAATCAACACAAACATCATCACCATAATCCATATAAACCCAGAGCGAGACTTTAAAGTTACCCAGTCCAGTGTAGGTATGCACTGGATCTTTATCGGTGGTTATGGTTCCATCCCCCATATCCCATAGACTTCGGCTGAAATCAGTGGATAAATTATACCCATGTACAGTTGCATCGGGGAGCATTACTCTAAAAGGATGAATTGCAAAGGCCGCTGTTGGATTTTGGTATACCCTGAAAACTCTATAGAAAAATCTATTACCACCATCGCCTGTAACAGTAAGTTTGACAGTGTAGTATCCGGGCTCAGTAAATGTATGAATAGGCTCTCTATCTGTGGACGTAGTCCCATCGCCAAATTCCCAAAGGTAAGAATCAGCCCAAAGTGAGTTGTTTATAAAGTGAACCTCTAGTGGAGAACAAGCTGAGTCGATATTTCCAGAAAAACTTGCCTCTGGCACTGCGGGTAAAAGGAAAATTGTGCTAATTGTTGAATCCTTACAATGAGGGCTCTCAACCTTCAACTTAATATTGTACTTATAGTTATTCTCTTTAGGACCCCAGCGTAAGTATGTATGAGTGCCCGGATCTCTGAGGTTTGAGAAGGTGTTATCGTTAAAATCCCAACTATAGGTCCAACCGGCAGCACCAGGGTTAGATTGATTGTAAATGTCAAATGTCGCATCGGGGAAGACTTTAAGCGGAGGTTCGGCTGCAATATTAGCAATAGGTCTTGCCCAAACTGTTATTTGCTGAGTATCGTTATCTACGCAGTTAAACTCTGACCATGCACGAAGACTAACGTTAAAAGTTGTATCTGTTTCTTTGAAATTCAAAAAAGTGTGAGATGGGTCTGTGTATGACGATGTAATGCCGTCTTCGTAATCCCATTTATAGAAACGAGAATTTACCGAATTATTATTGAATTTCACCTCAAACGGACTACATGCCTGATAGCCCGGACTTGCCGCATAGTTTGCAAAAACATGTGGATAAACGTAAATAGTCTGAGAAACAGAGTCGTCGCAACCAAACTGACTCTCAGCCTTCAAATCAATTTGGTATGGCTGAGTATCTGAAGTTAGGTTATCGAAAGTGTGAATCATATTCGCAGAGTTTGTTGTGGTAGAATCTGCTCCATCACCAAACTTGTAGTAATAAGTGAGATTAGTTCCAAGGGAGTTATTTTCAATTTCTACATCAAACGGAGGACATGATATATACTCACTAGTAAGCTCCATTGCCGCAAATGGTCTAGGATGAACGGTTATTGTCCTTCTGATAGAATCAACACACCCATGCTCACTCACTGAACGTAAGCGAACTGAGAATGTTGTATCCTTTGTTTTAGATACATTATAGTATGTAATCAACGGATTTGCATCAATAGAACCAACCCCTGTTCCTAAATCCCAGAAATAAGTATCGGTAGAGGTGTTAAATGATACGGTTTGGTTATTAAATAGCACATTATGCGGGTGACAACCCTCAAAGTCAGTTATAAAATCAGGGTAGATATAAGGGAATACCTTTAAAGGCAACTTCAAAGAGTCAATACATAGAGTATCATTAACATAGCTGGTTCTTAATGTTATTGTACGGTTTAATATAATAGGAGGAGCATTTGTTGCATTGGTATAAAGGTGCGAACCAGGTTGCTCAACGTACGTTTTTGCAGACCCATCACCAAAGTCCCAACGATACTTATAAAGTGGCGACGTTGATGAGTTGTTCAAATTAACCGTTAATGGAGTACATCCTTCAAACTTGTTCCACTGGAAATCAGCTTTCACCAAAGGATTAACAGTAATCAAAGTATCCGCAAAACTCTTGCATCCATAACTATTGGTTGCAGTTAACTTAATAGTATAAGTTTGGTTTTGATCCTTATATGGGTGTCCATAGGTATGATCGGCAGGAGTAAAGTCGACAGAGGTACCTCCATCGCCAAATTCCCATAGATATGTTCCTAGACCAGAGGAGTTGTTGGTAAATTTCACCACCAAAGGATTACAACCAATTACCTTATCAATGTCAAATTCAGACACCACTCGAGGGTATACAGTTATTGGCTTTGCGATAGTATCTCTACAACCTGTAATAGAATCCAAGGATATTAACTGAATTTGATATGTTAGGATGCTATTAGGGGTAAAGTTATCGAATATGTAGGCAAATAGGTTCTTATTATTAACCACTGTGTCGAGCCCGCTATAACCAAAATCCCAGAAGAATTTTGATCCATTCAACGAAGTATTCGACAAATCGAGGTAGAATGGAGTACACTGCGATTGCTGAGCAAAAACAAAGCCAGCCTCAACCTTTGGATAAACGGTTATTGGAATAGTTAAACTATCTCGACATCCATTGGGATTGATAGTTTTTAATTTTACATTGTAAACACTATCAATACTTCCCCTATTTGTGAAGATATGCGATACGGCTATCTTTGTGGCAGTTGTTGCACTTTGTCCATTTCCAAAATCCCAAAGGTACACCAAGTTTCCTCCTGTGGAGGTATTATTAAATGTTACTGGCAAATCTGAGCAACCAATATTTACTGAAGGCATAAACACAGCATCAACAACGGGATAAACCTCTATTTCTCTTGATTGGACAGATGGACAACCCTCGTCGTTCTCTACCGATAATGTAACAGTATATGTTGCCGGAATATCAGGATCAAGATTTGTAAAAGTTCGAATAAATGAGTTGCCATTTGGAAAACTTTCCGCAGGTAACCCAGGTGCACCTCCATAAGTCCAGTTATATGTTGATGCTCCTATAGCCGCAGGGTAAAAGGTAACATCAAAAGGAGTACAGTTCGATGCGTATTCGAAAGTAAAATGGGATTCAACTCTGTTATAAACTTCAATGTTCTGTGAAATTGAGTCGCTACAACCATACTGGCTAACAACTTTCAACCATGTAGTATAAACAATGTCGTTAACCGGATCGTCATTGCTATAAATATGTATAGGACTAGCTACATTTGACGAGCCTCCATCACCAAAATTCCAGTAGTAGGTTGTATTAACTAAAGGCAAAGCTGTTCCCGTAAAGTAGCTGGTATTGCTTAACAATACATCAATTGGATTACAACCAGCAATATCACTAGCAGTAAATGCAGCGGTAACCTCAGGGTAAACCACTAACGGAATAGACATAAAATCCTCACAACCTGCATGATTCCTTACTGTTAAACGAGGTGTAAAGTTTTGGACGGCACCTGTTTGATTTACATACTGGTGAAATACCTTTGAAGGATCGGCCGGTAGAGTTGTTAAATCAGTTGTACCACCTCCGTCCCAATCCCAACGGTAGTCCGTTATACCGGGGTGCTTTGAGTAGTTAAACCAAATATCCAGTGGAGAACAACCGTAGCTAGTGTCTATAACAAAGTTTGCATCAACAAAAGGATATACGGTAATATCAGTGGATAATGTATCGCTACATCCGAATGCAGTTTGCGCAATTAGAGTAACGGTATAAACGGTGTCCTTCCCAGTTGGATTAATAAAGGTATGTGTTGGGGAATTCTCTACGGATGAATTTCCGTTTCCAAAATTCCAATTAAATACTGTTGCGTTCGCTTTCGATGAATTGCTAAATTTTACCGTTAACTCATTACAGCCTTCAGTTATATCAGGTGTAAACAACGCTGTTACGGATGGGTAAATTGTAACAACTCGCTTAAGACTATCTTTACAACTTCCCTCGTTGGTAACTGTAAGAGTTATTGTGTCTGTAAATTCTACCAATCCGTTATTGGCATATGGATGGGTATGATCTAAATTTGTTGGACTTGCAGGAGTTCCATCGCCATAATCCCAACTATATGACACAATTCCACCTCGTGAATTATTGTCAATATTAACTGTAACAGGAGAACAAGCTTGAGTTGGAGTAACCGCAAAATCAGCATAAATCTGACTATAGACTCGCACAAACTGACTTGTATCATCCTGACAACCATACTGGTTACGTGCAACAAGAGAGATTTTATATTTCTTCGAAAAATCGGTTTGGTTATTGTATATATGGTATAATGTGTCAGACAATGCGGGCAGGGCAGAATTAGCTCCGTCACCAAAATCCCAAGTGTAAATATTTGGAAGATTTCCGGGCATTGTAGTATCTGGCAGTGTAGTATTTAGAAGTTTAACAGTATCTAAATTGCAATACAAAGTATCTGGTAATGAGAAATTTGCTTTTATCTGAGGGAAAACTTTAACATTTCGGGAAACTGTCTGCTTACAACTATCAGTATTATAAAGGTCTAATTCAATTTTATAATTAACAATTGAGTCTGTTTCATTTCGTAAAATAAGTGTGGTATCGCGCCCTGTACTTTTTTCTAAACTATCGGCTGTTAACATTATTTTTCCATTTAATTTCCAGACATACTTTGCAGTATCGCCAACAGAAACATTATCAATATTAACAGTTAAAGGAGAGCACCCGGAAGCCACATTTACCTTGAAATCGGCATTGAAGTTTGAATAAACATTTACAGTTGAAATAGCGGTATCGCGACACCCATGGGGAGATGTGGCAATCATACGAACAGTATATAAACTATCCCTTGGAACAAGGTTGTTGTAGGTATGCAGTAAAGTGCCTGTAGAATTAGTTGTTACCTGATTAAACCCATCGCCAAACTCCCAAAGGTAATTATCGACTGTATTGCTCGAAGAAGCATTAGTAAACTCAATAGTCAATGGGTTGCACCCCTGCGTAGTATCCTGTGTAAACTTTGCATCAATACTAGGCAGTACTGTTATTATTTTTTGATAGACCAAGGCACAACCATCCTGATTTTTAGCAAGCAAAACCACCTTGTAGCGTACGGTATCTGCGGTATTATTGTTGAACGTATGCGAAAATGTGAAAGGCACAGGTGGCGCTGGATCCGGCGTAGCAGCGTCGTTATCCCACTTGCGATAAGCGGTGCCATCGCCCATATCGTAACGCCAATACTTAATACCGGTAGATTTGTCCTCAAAGTTAACAGTTAGTGGAGCACAACCCGAAATCTTATCAGTTGTAAATGCTGCAGTTAAAGGCGTAGAAACCAACACATCGATATAGGCACTGTCCTTCATATTACAAGCACCCGATACTACCACCTTATACTTAGCGTTGATTTTTGGTGAAGCCCAAGGGAGCTGAGCATGGGCATCGTTCAAAGTACTATCGGGCGACCAAAGATAATTTGTACCACCAAAGGCCCTAAGCTGAACTGGGTTGCCATAGCAAGTTTTTAGCACTGAAGAGTTTGTACCTGCAACCACGGCCTGAACTTTTAACTCATTATAATCCGAAAAATATCCATAATAACAACCAGAACCAGCACCACCGTTAACTATACCAAGGTGGAAAATATCCTTGGAGTTATTCATAAAGTTACTCACCCCAGCAGGGATTTGAGCCGTAGTAAATGGACCAAAACGGGCAACGCTCCAGTTAAACCCAGCGTAGCTGACAAAACTGGCCGGAGGGAAAAGATCATTCCTTACTGCACCGTTAAAGGTAAAGCCATCCTCTGCACCTTTACGAACCATCATTATTATATAGAAAGTTTCTGTTGATGTTCTGGCAAAAGCAACCTGAGTTGTTCCTGTACAAATGTCAATTGGAGGAAGTACTGCCCCACCCTGCTCACAACCAAATCCCCCAACATGCCATATATAAACTGGTTTATCGGTTCTTACCCTATAGAAAGTTTGACCTGTTGGTAGTTGATAGTATAGCTGTTGACCAGCATTAACTGTAGGTGTGGCAATAACTGTACCTGCAGTATTGTAAATTGTAACGTTGGTAGCATTTTGTGTACCCAATATATAAATGTGGTCATGGTTGTTTAAATCCGATCTTATGATTGCATACTCTTTCCCAATAATATTTGTTGGCACCAATTGGTCACCAGCCAAATCGTAACAACCACCGCTGGTATGGACAAAAGAATCGTCCTTTAATGAAATAGCAATTGGTCTTGTTGAGGTAACTCTTGTTCCTCGCAAACGGGTGGCTACAGTTCGTTGCTTGTTGAGGGGGAAAAGCGAAAAAGTCTCGCCAGCCATCAAGGTTCTGTTCAGAGTTCCACCTGCAGGGACTGTGGTCATAGGATTGCCATAAGATGCAGAAATTCCAACTGGGAGTTGAAAAGTAACTACAGTATTATCCTCTGTGGCTACCACATCAATGGCGCTTGGGGTATCGGCAATAACATTCTGATTATCTCCATGAGTTTGAAAAGGGGTGTAAAAATCTGTTCCTAATCCATTTTTCCCTTTTAATGCCCAAATTTCTTTATTGTTCTGGCGCGATATTTCCCAGTAACCTGTAATTGGGTTTGTGGCGGTAATATGTATTCCAAACTTATTTATACCCGAGGCATTTAGAGGTTTGTTCTCCAGCCTATTTACATCTACATAATCGCCCCCTGCATACGAAGTATTAAGTGGTATGGCGTTACAGTCAGGTACTAAAGGATTAACTCGTCTTACAATCAAGCAGGATAAATCCTGCTGGTGAAAACTGTTTGCCGCCATATTAATCACTATATCCTGAAAGCCTGTTGGATTGGTAACAGGATCGTACTGATTGGCGGGCATACTTATGGTAACTGTGGCAGGAAGAAGACCTGTTGAAAACTTGAAGAAAGCATTAGCACCACCAGGTTGATAGTGATTTATAGTTATTTCAGGCACAACAAACCAAAACTCTGTATCGGTTTGTGCTTTAGCAGGAAGATTAAGTAGAAAAGTAAGTAGAAAAATTACTAGTCTATATGTAACCTTTAAATTGTGCATAACGGTATTTTTGTCAACAAAATAAAAACATTCATACAAAGAATACGTACATTAGTCAAAAAAGGTTATAAAGAGAACGTATC
>CAZTVB010000060.1:5939-10067 GCA_964616315.1 uncultured Rikenellaceae bacterium | reverse complement strand
GGCAATAGCCGAGTATGTAACCAAAGTTCATGCTATTTGTGTTCACTGTGGCGATTTAGCACACTACTCGCACCGCACCACCGATGCCGAAAAACTTGTTCTTTTAGGCGAAACCGACGTTTACGAACCGCTATGCAGACTTTGTTACAATAAGGTTTTGGCGGAGAGTAAGAAGGTTAAAGAGTGAGGAAGCAGGAAGTAAGAAAGAAGAAAATCAAACTACTATTTTTTTCGCCTTTCTGTCTTAGCGTTTAAATTAGAGACTATGCCCAAGGAGATAAGTTTCAAAATAAGCAAATTACAGTTTTGGGCTGTTACATTGCTTATTCTACTGTTTCCCCTATCTTCAAAATACAAACTAATACTCTGGGGCGAAAAAACGCAAGGAACTGTTGTTGACCACAAAAAAGTGGGCTTTGTCCGACTGAGCGAGTACGATACCTATTCCGTTATTCAATTCAACGCAGACGATAGAACCATAAGGATGTATGGTCCCGAGAACACTAAATACGAATTAGGCGATTCTATTACGGTTTACTACAATAAAAATAACCCACAGAATTGTATGATTTTTTCCTTCGCATATATCTATACCGGCCGAAGCGCTATTATTCCGTTTGTTTTACTGCTTTTGTGGATAGCATTCTATACCGCTTTTAAGGATAAGCAGAATGTTAAAACAACCTCACCAAACGACCACCAATTAACCTGAAAAATAGCCCGTGGGCAGAGTTATCCCTTAATAAATACCTCATCAATAGAATTCGCTCAGCCAAAAGGACATTAATCAACAAAAGAAATTATTCATTTCGCAGTCTGATCATTTTTACAGAGAACCAACCCAACACCAATATTATAACTGCCATAATAGCCCACAACCATGCTTTATGTTGGAAGAGCGGAACTTTCCTGCCCACTTCAGAATCCGTTAACACTTGCTGTTCGTCGCCTAATTTAAACTCAGGTATGTTTTCGGGTATCCGCTCATGAAACTCAAGAATATCATAATTGGGTTTGGTGGCAAATCTACTTCCATAAAACATCCAATACTTTGCCAACGAAGTAAACCGTGCAACCAATTCGTAATCATAGCCTTTTACCTCAACCGTTCCTATACTTAACGGAGGATTATCGTAGTTACCCACTTCAATTTTAATTTTCCGCAGGGTTGTGCTGCTGAACTTGAACACGTTTTCGCCTAACGAATTTAAAATCCCCGATGCCAGTACATTATAACTATACTTCCACCCCTGCTCGGTTTTAACGCTATCGGCCACATACCAAATGGTTACTGGTCGGTAGTAGTCGTATGTATCGTTTACGGCTATCTTTAAATAGGAGACTGGAACATGACTTTGAAGGTCAATATTTACTTCGGTTTTCTTATCCTTCTTATTTTGCTTAATTACTATGTTTTTAGGGTTGTACATGCTGTACTTACCACTTATAATTTGGTGCATAGCAATAGATGCATTGAGCAACACAGGTTTCTCATCACTCCGAACCAAAAGCCTATAGTATCGGTACTTGGAGCTTGGAAAGTTAATGCGAGTGTACTGAAATGTAGTTTCGCTATTTTGAATGGATAGAATTCGGTAGTTATCGGTAATAACAAACCACTCCTGTTGGTTATGACTACCCTCAAGCTTTACTCGCCAATCAAAATTATGCTGAGAAAAATCCAGATTCATTGTGTTGATATCCTGAAGTATAGGAATCTCAAAGGTAAAGTAATAGCCATTTGCGTTGTGCGACTGGTTAAGAGTTTTGAAGGAAACCGATTTCTCCTCTACTTGCTCCGCCATCGACCGAATAAAGTAAGGCGCCTCAACGGTATCGCCATTGGTCATTAACCCATAAATCCGAATATCGTACAATGAACTATTCAACTTCCCAAAAATATCACTAGGAAGCGAAATCCGATGCCATTGCTCCGACACACCTATCAACTCACGCTTATAACCATAACTATCTATCTGAGCCTGCAGTTGCAAACCCATAAGAATCAACAAAATCAAGAAAAATCTACGCTTCAACATCATCACTAATAATATGTTTGTACTTATTGTATAGAAACGAAATCATCAGAAGGAGTAAACCAAGCAGAACAAATACTATTGTTTTAGCAATGGTATCAAGGTGCGATATATCGTAGAAAAATAGCTTTAAAAGCGTGATTCCAAATAGCACAATGGCAATTATCCTAAAATGCTTCTTTTTCCGCCATATTCCCAACACAACCAGAGATAAAGCATAAACACCCCATAGTAAGCTGAGTCCTAACTTATACGAATCCTTCGACCTTGCCATATCGAGCCAGTGAATTAACTCACTGCTGAGAATCCAGAGAACTGATAAACTTATCATTAAGTCGACAAATAAGGCCAAACTACGCTTCATAAAATTTTGCTGTGACAATATATAGTTCACGGCCAGAGATATAGCCACAAAAACCAACGAAACATACCGTATGCCTATGTAAAAACCTCCTCGTTGGTAATACTCTGCTAAAGTCTGCTCTAAATAAGTTTCGCGAAGTTCGCTAATAGCGTACAATCCAGAGGAAAGAAAAACCAAAATTACCAATGTGTTTAGTATAAAGTTAAATATACCAAACTGTAAATTCTTAATTTTAAAGATATTAACCACCGACAAGATAACACAGAACAGCAACGTGTAGTTTGCCAGCCATATCACCTTAAAGTTTTTCAACTCATAGTTCCAGAAAGAATCGGGATATTCACTACCGGCTACATTTATGGAAATGTACGAATTATTGAACTGCTGCTCACAGTATGTCGCAATCTCAACCCGAAAAGCATTGTAAAATACAATCAAACCAACTGCCATTATAGATACAGATACAAGTTGAGATAACCCTTTAGATGCTAAAGCCGAAGTGAACCTATCCTTGGCATTGATATATCCAATAAAACCAAACCCAATGGTAAACAGCATTGATGTTAGGAAGTTTACATTGAATATGGGAGTTAGCGCATCGCCCAGTAGACTGTAAGCCAGCATCCAATCGTGCAGTATGCTAAAAACCGATAGAAACATTATTGGGTACGACAACTTCTCATAAATAGGGACATTGCGCGTGCGCCCAAGCCAAAACAGCAGAGTCGCTTCGGCTACCCACAGCAGGGTAACCCAATTTCCATTCAGCTGAACGGGTATAGCAATTGTTGTAAAAGTTAGCACTAAGGCCAGGATTAGGTAGAACAAGTTCCTATCGGCCAATTTCCGAAGATACACCGTCATACCGACTGCAAAATGGATAAGCGCACTGGCAAGCGTAAATAATCCAAGGAAATCCGCCCCATCCTTATGTCCGTTTAAAATTGCATAGCCAATGCCATAGAAAACAAAGGAGTTAGCAAGCAGCAGAAGCACATCGTGCACTTGAACCTTTTCGCCTTTTACAAGTTTATAGGCGATAAAAATTGCGTAAAAGGTCAAAAAGAAAATCGACAAAAAAGTAAACGCCAACTTAAAATGAATATCAACCTCATACTTTGATGCAAACCAAACAAAAAAGATGAGCCACGTAAGTCCGAACGATGAGTAAAATAGGGATTTCCAGTACCGTTTAAATGTTATGACCAGAATACCCACGTTAATAATAGCCATATATGTAAACATTACACCCACGCGCCCCGAACCATCGCTAAGCAAGAAAGGAATAGCATAAGCACCCACCAATCCAATATGGGCAATTACCTGCTTGTTGTATGTTAATGCAGCAACAACTGTAAATGCAGTAAAAACAACCATCAAGGCAAAAGCCAATACCTGTGGAATCAAATTGTAAAAACTATAAGCGCCATAGGTAATAAAGTACAGGGTAGCCATTGCTCCGCTAACCAACACTGCGCTGTAGTTGGTATACTTTTCTTTAAGTTTGATACCGAAACCTAATAGCCCCAAACCAGCCAGATATCCCAGAATAATCCTAGTTAAAGGGCTTATCAAATCGTGCTCAATCGAGTATTTTGCTCCAATTGCAATACCAATAACAGTAATGGCAATACCAATTTTACTGATTAGATTTTCGCCAATAAACCTCTCCCAATCCGCTGTTTGCTTTGGAGGCTTATTCTCTGGGGATTTTGCTTCTAAAAATGG
>CAZTVB010000060.1:0-5929 GCA_964616315.1 uncultured Rikenellaceae bacterium | reverse complement strand
AAAATGGTTTGCTGGTCACTGGTTCAATTTCAACGAATGGCTTAGATTCAACATTTTCAACAGGAATCGATTCTTGCTCAACGGTAGTCGCCGAAATTGAACTTTCGGGCTCTACTAAAGGCTGTACAGCCTCACTTCTCAAGCTGCTAATTTCGACTTTAAGGCTATTAATCTCACGTAAGAAATCATCTTGTCGTTTAAGTAATTCCTCAAGCCTAATAGATAGTTGATTTATTCTGTCGTTATTTTCCATAGCGCCAATTGTATTGTTACTACAATTAAAACAAACTGTAAAGTAAAGAATTTTTTACAATTAACAAACCAAAGCCAAACACTCTACTCAACATGGAACAAATAATACAATCCAACACGCAAACTCACAATAGGTTCTTTACTATATCGGATTTTATAACTACTTTTGCCAACCCAAAAACTAACCAAAAATTACAACTGAACATAGCACTATGTGGATAGTTCCATCGATTAAAATCTAAGATATTAATAATAAACTCAAATAATGATTACAGTTTCTGATCTTGCCATTCAGTTCGGCAAAAATGTGCTATTTCAGGATGTAAACCTTAAGTTTACTCCAGGCAACTGCTACGGCATAATTGGTGCAAACGGTGCAGGTAAATCTACTCTGCTTAAAATGATTTGTGGTGATTTGGATGCTACCCGCGGCTCCGTGTCCTTCGGTCCCGGCGAGCGACTCTCTGTTCTTCGCCAGAACCACTTCCAGTTCGACGAGTACGATGTGCTAACCACTGTACTTATGGGACATACCCAACTCTGGGATATAATGAAGGAAAAGGATGCCGTTTACGCCAAAACCGACTTTACCGATGCTGATGGTATTCGCGCTTCGGAACTGGAGGCACGATTTGCAGAGATGGATGGCTGGAACGCCGAAAGCGATGCTGCTAGCCTTTTAAGCGGCTTGGGAATTACAGAGGATTTGCATAGCAAAAAAATGAAAGACCTAAGCGGAAAACAGAAGGTAAAGGTGCTGCTTGCGCAAGCACTCTTTGGTCGACCCGACAACCTACTGCTCGATGAGCCCACCAACGACCTTGATCTTGAAACTGTAAACTGGCTAGAGGGATACCTCTCTAACTTTGATAATACCGTGCTAGTTGTATCGCACGACCGCCACTTCCTCGATTCAATATGTACTCACATTGTAGATATTGACTTTGGTAAAGTGCAACTTTTTTCCGGAAACTACAGTTTCTGGTACGAGAGTAGCCAGCTTGCTGCCCGTCAACTGCAAAACCAAAACCGCAAGGCAGAGGAAAAACGCAAAGAACTACAGGAGTTTATCTTACGTTTCAGCGCAAACGTATCGAAAAGTAAGCAAACTACCAGCCGTAAAAAGATGCTTGAGAAACTTAACGTGGAGGAGATTAAACCTTCCAACAGGCGTTACCCCGGTATTATTTTCACACCCGACCGCGAGCCTGGCAACAGCATTCTGGAGGTTAAAGGTCTTACTAAAAGCATCGATGGCGATTTACTTTTCAAAGACCTCTCCTTTACGGTTGAAAAGAACGATAAAATCGTATTCCTTTCGCACGATACAAGGGCAATGACTGCCCTCTTCAAAATACTCAAAGGGCATATTGAGCCCGATGCTGGCACTTTTGAGTGGGGACAAACCATAACCAAGGTGTACCTACCTTTGGAGAATGAGCATCTTTTTGAGAAACCTATTACGCTTGTGGATTGGCTAGCACAATACTCTTCCGATACCAGTGAACTGTACCTAAGAGGCTATCTGGGCAAAATGCTTTTCTCTGGCGAGGATATCTACAAAAAAGTGAATGTACTGTCGGGTGGTGAGCGTATGCGCTGCATGATTGCCCGTATGATGATTCGCAACGCCAACGTGATGATTCTGGACACCCCAACAAACCACCTCGATTTGGAATCCATTCAGGCATTCAACAACACACTAATTAAGTTCAAGGGGAATGTGCTAATGTCGTCGCACGACCACGAGTTTATCCAAACCGTTTGTAACCGTATAATCGAAATTGGGCCTAAAGGCTCCATTGACAAAAAAATGGATTACGACGATTATATACTCGATGAGAAGTTAAAGGAGCAAAGAAAACTACTGTATTTCTAGTATTATAGTTCTTGCCTAATGATAATGCCTGAAAAATGTGAATAGTGGTCGCATTTTTCAGGCATCATCATTTAGAATTTATTATTCCTCCGGAATAACCACCGGAAAATCGTAATCGAACTTCAAGAAGTTTGGTTTACCAACGATGTAGTGCATATAATCGAGGTATGCATCTGAGAATCTAAACTTATTAATATCGTAGTAGTCCATTGGTAACGATTTATTGCATATATCGCCCATATCAATCGAGGTTGTGTTAAACTCCTCCAATTCTTGGAACTGAACCATTTTCTTCATCACAGGCATTTGGCCATAATCCTCGCGGAGGAGCAGGTCAACCACCTTATCGGCAAGTGTTGTGGTTAAGCGCCTGTCGTATAGTCGGCATTCGCCCGAACGGGCGTAGTAGCCAGTTGCCTCGGCACGTGCCTGAATGCCAAGTTTATTGGAAATTTCTGAAGCTATTACACCGCTTATCCCTCCAAAACGAGGATGTCCAAACTCATCGACCTCCGCACTGGCAAAAACAAAATCGGTCTTATCCTTAATTGGGTCGTACCATTTAACCCCCTCGGAAACCGATATAACCAACGATTTTTTGGGAGAGCGCATATAGGCCTCCTTTACACTTTCCAGGAAAAAGTCTTTGCGTTCCTTAGTAATTTCAACCTCAGGTATCAAGGCCATTTCGGCGCCACCACAGGCTGCCCCACCATTCAACCATCCAGCATCGCGGCCCATAACCTCCAAAAGAATAATTCTTGAATGCGACTCTGCTGTTGTTCTAATCCGTGCAGCATATTCCATTATACCCTTTGATGCAGAAGGAAACCCAGGACAAAGCACGGCTTCAATATCGCGACCATTGTATGTATGGATGGTTCTTGTGCTCAAATCGTTATCGATAGTTTTTGGGAATCCAATAACAGGAATGCCATGTAACTCGTACAATTTCTTGGCTACGCCATTGGTATCGTCTCCACCAATAGTAACAATAACATCAATTTTATATCGCTCTAAATTTTCAAGAATTTGAGGTACTCTATCCTCCGGATTTTTTGAAGTTGGAAATGGATTTGTTCTGCTAGAGCGCAATGCCGTTCCTCCATAAAAACCATCGTAGGGCTGGTTGGTTAAATCCAACACATCGCCATTTCCTAAAAGTCCCTTCCAGCCATGCCTTATCCCATAAACCTTATAGCCCAAGAAGGATGCTCTATTTCGAATAGCCTCAATACTTGAATTTATTGCAGGTGTATCGCCACCTCCAGTAAGTATTGCTAATGTTTTACCATGGAAAAGTTTATGTTCACAACGCATGGATTATAGTTTTGATTAGTTTTTCGAATAGAATCGGTGTACACAAAAGTAAAAAAATAATTGAACGTCGAATCACAGAAATTGTCAAAGTAGATAATAATAAAATTTATTGCATTTGAATGCATAACCTATTCCCATTAAACTATTTTTGTACTAACAAATAATGGTTTTGCAAAATGCTACGCTACACCACATCCGAGATTGCACGTATATTGAACGCCAAGTTAATTGGCAATCCTGATATTCCAGTATCGCTAATTACTATTGATAGTAGAACTCCAAATGGCGGTAACGGCGCATTATTTGTTGCCATTGTGGGGCAAAATCACGATGGACATAGGTTTATTGGAGAACTTTACAGCATTCAGAACGTTAGGGCTTTTTTGGTCAGCAATTCTGAAGGACTTGCGGAGCAATTTCCCGATGCAACCTTTATAGCGTGCACCAATACTTTAGAGGCATTACAAAAACTGGCGGCTTACCATCGGAGTAAATACAATTACCCTGTGGTTGGCATAACTGGAAGCAATGGTAAAACTATAGTTAAGGAGTGGCTTAACCAACTTCTATCGGGCAATTACAGGATAGTACGTAGTCCCAAAAGTTTTAACTCACAGGTTGGTGTTCCGCTTTCGGTTCTGCAAATGGACGAAAATTTCCAACTGGGGATTTTTGAGGCTGGAATATCGCTGATAGGCGAAATGGATAAACTACAACCAATTATCAACCCTGAAATTGGGATATTTACCAATATTGGCTTACCTCATCAGGAGAATTTTGTTGATATCGAACAAAAAGTAACTGAGAAACTAAAACTATTCAAATCGGTAAAGCAGCTAATTTACTGCACTGACCACGCTGAGGTTTGCAATGCAATAAGCAGCAATTTCAACAAAAATAAAACTCAACTCTTAACGTGGGGACAATCCAAAAGTGCCGATGTAAGAATTGAGAATATAGATATCGATTCAAAATCTTCGAAAATCAGCATAAATTACAAAAACACACCTTTTGCATTTAGCATCCCATTCTCCGATAAGGCCTCCATCGAAAATGCTATGCACTGTCTGTGCCTGATGCTTGTTCTTAATATCGATTACGAGACCATTGAACAACGAATGGCAAAGTTAACGCCTGTGGCTATGCGACTCGAGTTAAAAGAGGGTATCAATAATTGCTCAATTATAAACGATAGCTACAACTCCGATATTGGCTCGCTAAAAGTGGCGCTCGATTTTCTGGTTCAGCAGAAACAGCATAGCAACAGAATTCTTATCCTATCGGATATAATGCAGAGCGGTTTAAAACCCGAAACACTTTACACCGAGGTTGCACAGCTAACCAAGGAAAAAGCTATCAACAAGATAATTGGCATTGGAACGGAGATATCAAAGTTCACCAACCTTTTCAACATCGATAAGGAGTTTTATAGCGATACTACTGAGTTTCTACAGAACTTTAGTCGACGACAAATTAGCAACTCAGCAATACTGCTAAAAGGAAGCCGCACTTTCCATTTCGAGCGTATATCGGCAATTCTGGAGCAAAAAAGTCACCGAACAGTGCTAGAGGTCAACATAAACTCGTTGGTTCATAACCTAAACTTCTACCGGAGCCAGCTAAAGCCCAATGTAAAACTTATGGCTTTGGTTAAGGCATTCTCTTACGGAAGTGGTTCGTTCGAAATTGCAAATCTATTGCAATTTCATCGGGTCGATTTCCTTGGTGTTGCCTTTGCCGATGAGGGCGTAGCTTTACGCGAGGCTGGAATATCGCTACCAATCATTGTTCTAAACCCATCGTTCGGAACCTATGAGTTGATGATTGAGTACGAACTGGAGCCCGAAATTTACAGTTTTACTGGCCTAAAGGAGTTTATTGCTGCGCTAGACAGGATGGGTGTTAGCAACTACTCTGTTCATATCAAAATTGATAGCGGCATGCACCGTTTGGGATTTACTCCCAACGAAATTCCTGAGTTGATTTCGATGCTCAAGCAGAACAAGTTGATTAAGGTAAGGAGCATATTCTCGCACCTTGCCGCCAGCGACGAAACCGAGCATGACAATTTCACTCAGCATCAAATAGATACCTTTGCAAAAACATGTAATGAGATTGCCCAAGCAATAGGATACACACCAACTAGGCACATCCTAAATACAGGCGGAATTGAACGTTACCCCAACGCTCAGTTCGATATGGTTCGCTTAGGAATTGGACTTTACGGCATTAGTTCTACTCAACAGGATAAACTACTGCCAGTAAGCACGCTGAAAAGCAGGATTATTCAGGTAAAGCAACTAAACGAAGGAGAGACTATTGGTTACAGCCGTAAAGGAAAGGTTACACGCCCAACAACCGTTATTACAATACCTATTGGCTACGCCGATGGTCTAAACCGCAAACTCAGCAATGGTGTTGGCAAAATGCTTGTGAAGGGTAAACTTGCACCCACTATTGGTAACATAAGTATGGATA
>CAZTVB010000059.1:0-10239 GCA_964616315.1 uncultured Rikenellaceae bacterium | reverse complement strand
GTTAAGCAATCCTTTGGGTGGTCCGAAAGGATTAACTCCATAACTGTACGACGAGCATTGATAACACGAGTCGTATGAGTTTTAACTACCATACCATTCATACAGTCGGTAGAGCAACTAGGAGCAAGATTTCTACGTCCTTCAACCTCAACAACACAAATTCTACAACCAGCAGGTTTGTTTTCTACCTTAAGGTCATGTAAATCCATGTAGCAAAGAACAGGAATGTCGATTCCTAAGCTTTTAGCTGCTTTGTAAATAGTTGTCCCCTTAGGTACTTCTATTTCTCTATTATCTATTGTAAGTTTTACTGTTTCCATTGTTCACCCCTAATTATTGAATGCTAATAGCATTGAATTTACATTTCTCAATACATGCACCGCACTTGATACAAATTGCAGTGTCGATCTCATGAGGTTTCTTACGCTCACCGCTGATTGCATTAACAGGACAGTTACGAGCACATGCTGTACATCCAACGCAAGCCTCAGCATCAATTACATACTGCATTAACGACTTACACTGACCAGCAGGACACTTTCTATCGTTAACGTGAGCCAAATACTCATGGTAGAAGTTGTCTAATGTAGAAAGAACTGGGTTTGGAGAAGTTTGACCTAAACCGCAAAGAGCTGTATCCTTAATAACATGCGATAGGTTACGAAGTCTATCCAAATCCTCCATTGTTCCTTCACCCTTTGTAATCTTCTCAAGCAACTCAAATAGACGCTTGTTACCAATACGGCAAGGTGAACATTTTCCGCAACTTTCCTCAACTGTAAATTCAAGGTAGAATTTAGCCACGGCAACCATACAATCGTCCTCATCCATAACAATCATACCGCCAGAACCCATCATTGAGCCTGCTGCGATAAGGTTGTCGAAGTCGATAGGAGTATCAAGGTGCTTCTCAGTTAAGCAACCACCCGATGGACCACCAGTTTGTACAGCTTTAAATTTCTTTCCGTTCTTGATACCACCACCAATTTCGAAGATAACCTCGCGAAGTGTGATACCCATTGGAACCTCAATTAAACCTACGTTATTGATTTTTCCAGCAAGGGCAAATACTTTTGTTCCTTTTGATTTTTCAGTACCAATTGATGAATACCAATCAGCACCCTTAAGGATGATTACTGGAACATTAGCAAATGTTTCAACGTTGTTTACGTTAGTTGGTTTACCCATATAACCGCTCTCTGCAGGGAATGGAGGCTTAACAGTTGGTTCACCGCGTAAACCTTCCATTGAGTGAATCAACGAAGTTTCTTCACCGCAAACAAAAGCACCAGCACCATAACGTAACTCAATATCAAAATCGAAACCTGAACCAAGAATATCTTTTCCTAGTAGTCCGTATTCGCGAGCCTGCTCAATAGCAACTTTCAAACGTTGAATTGCAAGTGGGTACTCAGCACGGATATAAACTAAACCTTTTGTAGCACCAATACAGTAACCGCAAATAGCCATAGCCTCAATAACTGAGTGTGGATCACCCTCAAGAATTGAACGATCCATGAATGCACCTGGGTCTCCCTCATCGGCGTTACAAACAACGTATTTCTGATCAGCCTTGTTCTTGCTAGCAATTTCCCATTTTAAACCTGTTGGGAAACCTCCACCTCCACGACCGCGAAGACCAGATTTCTTAATAATATCTATAGTTTGTTGTGGATCTAACTCAGATAGAGCTTTTCCTATTGCTTGGTAACCATCGCGAGCTATATACTCATCAATATTCTCTGGATTGATAAAACCGCAATTACGTAAAGCAATACGAATTTGCTTACGGTAGAATCCCATATGCTTCGAGTCGGAAACATGCTCATTATTAGCAGGATCGGTATAAAGCAAACGAGCTACTTTACGACCTTTTACAATGTGCTCCTTAACAATTTCAGCAGCATCTTCTGGTTTAACCTGAGTGTAGAAAGTATTATCGGGAAGAACCTTTACAATAGGTCCCTTCTCGCAGAAACCAAAGCAACCAGTTAAAATAACCTGAACATCATTCTCTAGGTTATTTGCTGCCACCTCTTTCTTCAACATTTCTACAATCGCATCGCTTGAAGAAGCCTTACAACCTGTGCCTCCGCAAACTAGTAAATGCATTTTATACTTTGCCATTACAACTACCTCCTGATGGATTATTTGTTATCAATTGTCTCGTAGTTAGTTGGGATGATGCCATCAACAAACTCGCCGTTCTTGATATACTTCTCAATAATATCATCGGCTTTCTTTGTATCAACATACCCAAAAATCACTGGTTCTTTACCAGGAAGTTTTACCTCAATTGTAGGCTCTGCATAGCAGTATCCCATACAACCAGTTTGAGTAACAACAGCTTGAACACCTCTTTTTTCAAGCTCTTCCATCATAAATTCCATCACGGTTTTTGCACCTGAGGCAATACCGCAAGTAGCCATAGCTACCTTGATTTGCACTAGGCTTTCCGAAGCGTCGCCCTTTTCTCTAAGATCAATCTTAGATTGAAGGGTTTCCTTCATCTTCTTCAGATCAGCCAACGATTTAACTTTTGTCATAGTTAATTCTATTTGTATGTATTTTTGGTTGGTTTGAATAACTTTAATATGTCATTTCGAGCGCAAAATTACCTCTTATTGTTAATCTACTAACAATCGATTTTATGTTTTTCAACCTAATTCACTTATTTGTAATTCGTCTAAATTTGAGGAGATCAATTCCTTTATGAATGGGTATACACTAGGATTATTTACAGCTATACCATCCAGGGCCTCAACGATGTCAGCGGTAGATATGGAGAACTCATCCAAACCCCGCTTATAGGTAAAGAAAAAATTAGTACTAGGATACGAACAAATAAGCAATGTAATTACACCGGCAATATCACCCATTGGCAAGCAATCAATGTTGTTTGGATTAAGAGTGGCTTTAAGAGTTGTACCTTGACCTAAAACAGACTCAATTTGCATATTTCCACCTGCACGCTCTGCATTTTGCTTTAGCAAGGGAATACCAAGCCCAACTTTGCGGGTTGTACGGGTTGTGGTGTAGGGGTCAGTTACTTGTTGGAGAAACTCAGGGCTCATACCCTTGCCATTATCATTTACGAATAAAGCAAGATAGTCGTTTTTTTTATCAACTTCAATTTTTATTTCAATATTAGTTGCCTGTGCAACAACTGAATTTTGCACAATATCAAGGATATGCAACGATAGGTCCTTCATTTTTTAAGACTTTTGTAATGATATAACTTTCGAAAATTAATCTAGGGCTAGGATTGATTTTTTTAAATCCTTAAAAGTCAAATTACTCATTGTGAGCATGGTAGAAATTGTTCCAATTTGGTCAATCATATGCGCATCGGAACTTCTTACAAACCTCCTTTTTCTAACGAATGGGTTTGACACCAAAAACTTTTCTTCGGTTGTATGCCTAGATAGTTCAATGGCATCGTAGTTTAAATCGGGCGGAACAAACCCTAACTGACTGGTAATACTATATTTAGGTCTATCGGCGTGAGCTGGAATAAAAATTCCACCAATGCTATGAACAAACGCCTCAACCTCGTTGATACCCTTATTTAGCGCTCCGTGTAGCAAATAATCAATTTCCTGAACTATCTCCTCCTGCTCATTCACAACCACCTGGTAGCCAAAAATATCAACATTATTGGGGACTCGTTGAATATTATCCTCGAGGAATTGCTGTAAAAGTTTACGCTTGGGCTCATCCTCCACTAAGCACACACAATGAACCTCCTCGCGGGTGGTAACCTCAGCACCATAAACAGCAAAAATTCCAACCCTTGAAGCGAGTTCTACTGTTAACGGGCAATGAAGAGTTGAGTTGTGGTCGGTAACTGCGATAATATCTAACCCCAATGCCTTTGCTCGATTTACAATATTTACTGGGCTCATCTCCAAATCGGCACAGGGAGATAAGACACTGTGAATGTGCAAATCGGCACGGTATTGGTTCATTACTTATTCAGTAACTGGTAAAGCTTACCAGTAATCTCAAAAGCCTGCAAATTGGTTCCAAGAATTGGAATACCTTCATTGTTGCTTTGCTGCAAAGTATTAGCTTCAGGCTCCAAACCCTTTACAAGAATAATTGCAGCCAACTCCTTAAGCGACGCAATTGCCATTACGTTGATATGTGTTTGCAAGGTAATCCAAACCATACCAGCATCGGCATTACCCATAACATCGCTCAACAAATCCGATGTGTAGCCACCAACTATTTCCTGATTTAACCCCTCATTTCCTGAAAACACCTTTAAATCTAAGGCTTTTACAATATCTGAAACTGTCATACAAGTAAACTATTTATTTTGATTAGGCTTTTCGCAATCCTTTAGGAATCGATTATCACCCCAAATTTTCTTCATAATCTTAAACGAGTGCTCAGGATTCATCTTGGTCTGCTCCATCACTTTCTGAAGGAAAACGCAGTGAGAAATTGCACCTTCGCCCTGAACAATATCCTCGGCCAACGCCAAGCACGATGGTGCGCCACATACTCCACAGTCAATACCCGGGAGGTAACACATTATACGATTTACACGCTCCATCTTTTTCATCGCCTTGGCCATATCCTCATCGAGTTTAACCATTGAGCGGGGTTCTACCCTACTCAAATCAATCCTTCCTACTAAAAACTCCTGGTATTGTAATAATTTTGATTGATTAACCTCTCCATGATTAAATTCGGCAAGGGCTTTAGCCCTTTTTCTAAGCAATTCTGCAGTTAAGAATCGATTACTTGCAGCCAGAATTCCTCCTGCACAGCTTTCATCGCACGACCTAAGTTCCAAGAAATCGACACCTGCAACTTCATCGTTCTCAATCTTATCGAGAAATTCCATTACGTTATGAATACCATCAATGGCCATACAACGGCCATTAATGTGCGATGCCTCACCATTTGTCAAAGCCCAAGTTATACTGCGTGGAGTTAACTGGGAATTAAATGTATCCTGGTCTTTACTTACAACCTTCTTCTTAATCTCGTGTAATGTACGGTTGTAGATTAAATCCATGTTAATAACACCTGTAATCTCAGACTTATCTTCACCAACAGGACTTTTTATTGCAGCAATCTTTGCAGCACAAGGTGTTACATAAAAAATACCAACCTCCGACTCGTTAATACCCTGGTCTTTGTATTTTCCGCGGATATACGATGAAGTTAAGTCAAGCGGGGGTCGTAAAAGCATTATATTGCCTACTAACCAAGGAAACTTAACCTGAACAAGTCTAACTATGGCAGGACAAAACGAAGATATTATTGGCTTCTTATTCTGATTTTTAACTATGTAATCATTAATTTGAGGTATCAGGTATTCAACAGAATCCTCAACCTCAAACACTTCAGTAAATCCAATATTCTGCAACGCATGAACTACCATTCCCGGTGTAACATCATCAGGGTATTGCCCTAATAAAACGGAAGGAATTAATGCAACCCGATGCGTAAAATTAAAAATGTTCTGGAAATCGTCCTGCTCAACAATTATGGCACCAGTAGGGCAAACCCTATAACACTCACCACAATCTATGCAACGATTGCTGTGTAAATGAGCTTTTCCACCACTCACCCGCAAGGCCTCAGTAGGGCAAGCCCTCATACAGTGAGCACATCCGATGCAAACATCGGTACGAATTTTTAGTGCATGATGAAAACTAGCCTTTTCCACAGCTAAACTCCTTCCTGATTTACCTTTAAATTTACAAGAATTTCAAGACATGTACCCTTACCAACCTCACTTGTTATCTTAAATTCATCGGAATTATCCTTGATATTTGGAAGACCCATTCCTGCTCCAAAACCCATCTCTCTAACAATCGGCGATGCTGTTGAATAGCCCGGCTGCATAGCCAAACTTATATCAGGAATCCCAGGCCCATTATCATCCAACTTAATTATTATCCTCTCAGTATCAATATCAACATAAATTACTCCATTAAAAGCATGCGCAGCAATATTTACCTCCCCTTCGTAAAGAGCCACAACAATCCTCTTGATAACGCTAGAGTCCACGTTAAGTTGTTTTAAAATCTTCTTAACCTGACTCGAAGCGTTTCCTGCTCTTACGAAATCACCGCCCTGTACTTTAAACTCGAAATGCATTGTTACTAGTAAACAGCTTTAACACCCAAACTGGAAAGCAAACCCGATACCCTAAACATGGTACCTGGATACTCAATCAAAACTATGCAATTTTCCTGAGCCAACCTAATCATATCCTCACTTACTCGCTTATTGCGAACAAACACAATGGCTTGCAAGTCGGACATTTCGGCTGTACGAACTGCTTGAATATTGGCAAGGCCAGTAATTAGAAGTAACTTTTCACTTTTAACTGTAAGCACGTCGCTCATCAAATCTGAAGCAAACGCAAACTCAACCTCTCTGTCCAAACACTCTTCACAGCATACAACACTTCCGCCTATGTACTCTACAAGTTCTTTTAACTTCATACGTGGTATATTACTTTTATGGAATAATCTGAGAAATAATTGAATGCAAAATTAATCTATGTTATTTATATAACAGTATAAAATTTGTTAAATTTTATCTCTGTTATTTTACTAACAATTTAAAATTTTATTACATAATCAGCCAACCTTGAAGTAGAGCAAAAATATGTTTAAAAGCAATACAAACTGAATCCTTTATATAGAAAGTTGTTAGACGTGAGTCGTCCTAGAATAAGTTGACATAAAACCAACTTATTTCAGGACGAGACAGTGATAAAAAAAAAGGGGCGCTAGGCCCCTTCTCAACTTATGAATACACGCTTCATCTAGTAGCGGTTACGTTTCTTGTAATGTGTGTGCAGCAATTCGTGCGACTTATGTCCAAGTGGTTTCTCAAGGTAAGTCTCATAAATTTTCTTAATTTCAGGAACCTCATGCGATTTACGGATAGACATTCCCTCGTCCTCGGCGTAAATAGCTGCAATTCTTTTCTTACGAATCTCATCGTTAGTTGGTATTGGTTGTCCGCCACCTCCAATACATCCACCAGGGCAAGCCATTATCTCTATAAACAAGTATGGCGAAGTACCATTCTTGATTTGATCCATAATAACGCGAGCATTCTTTAGCCCGTGAGCAATTGCCACTTTCACTTCTGCTCCCTCTAAGAAACTGTAATCAGGAACAACGTTCTCCAACTTAATCGTTGCCTCCTTAATGCCCTCTAAGCCACGAACAGGTGTAATAGCAAGATTCTTGAATGGAACTTCACGGCCAGTCACAACCTCATATACAGTTCGTAAAGCAGCTTCCATTACACCACCGGTTGCTCCGAAAATAACGGCTGCACCAGATGACTCGCCCATATAACTGTCATAGTTTGAATCAGGAAGGTTAACAAAATCCAAGCCCGACTGCTTAATCATCTGACCAATTTCGCGGGTAGTTAAACCTGCATCCACATCCTGATATCCGCTCGATTTCATTTCGGGACGATTAGCCTCGAACTTCTTAGCAGCACAAGGCATTGCAGCTACACTGACAATTTTGGAAGGGTCAACACCAATCTTCTGAGCATAGAATGTTTTAGTTAGTGCACCAAACATTTGCTGAGGTGATTTACAGGTCGACAAATGGTCAAGATGTTCGGGGTACATATGCTCAATGAACTTAACCCAACCAGGAGAGCAAGAGGTAATCATAGGCAACGCAACTTTCTCCTTATGCTTAAGGGCTTTTGTTACCCTTTGAAGGAATTCATGACCTTCCTCAATAATAGTTAGGTCTGCGGTAAAGTCTGTGTCTAGCACAGAGTCAAATCCCATCTTCTTAAGAGCTGTAACCATTTTTCCAGTAACACGAGTACCAACAGGGTATCCTAACATTTCGCCAAGAGCAACGCGAACCGAAGGTGCAGTGTTAATAACAACATGCTTATCAGGGTCGCCAATTGCTTCCCAAATCTCGTGGTAGTAACGTCGCTCTGTGAGTGCACCAGTAGGACAGTGAGTTACACACTGACCACAGTTTACGCAAACAACCTCATTCATTGGCAACTCCATGAAAGTTGATATTTTCATATCGCGACCTTTATGAGCAACTGTTATTGCATTTACGTGCTGTAACTCGGCGCAAGTTCTAACACAGCGCTGACAGCGAACGCATTTACTATCGTCTTTCTCAATGGAGTACGATGATTTATCAACTTGGATGTTAGGTTTTAGCACGCTTAAGTACCTTTCAGAGTCGACATTGTATTCTGCTGCAAGCGACTGTAACTCGCAATTGGTACTCCTGTAGCAGGTAGTACACTGAGTATTGTGCTCCGATACTAAAAGGGATATAATATCTGTTCTTGCTCTACGAACCTTTGGAGTAGTAGTTTTAATAACCATTCCTTGTTCTGCTGGTGCTGCGCACGATGCAACCAGATTTTTCCGGCCTTCAACCTCAACAACACAAACACGACAGTTTCCTGCAACGCACAAATCTTCGTGATAACAAAGTGTTGGAATCTTTACATTAACTGATTTTGCAGCATCAAGAATTGATGTACCTTTTTCAACCTCTAGGGCGATACCATCAATATTTATTTTTAAAATTTCTGCCATTTTCGTTAGTCTTAAAGTTTTAATTTTACTTCATAAATTTGATTAGTAAATCATCTCCTCTTTGAAGTTTTCAACTATTGATGAGAAAGAGTTGGCCACAGACTGACCTAAACCACACTTTGCAGTAATTTTCATAGTATCAGAAAGTTGTAAAAGTTGATTCAGATAGTTTGATGGTTTTTCCCCTTTCTTAACAGCATGGATACCCTTAAGTAGTTGCTGACAACCAACCCTACAAGGAGTACATTGGCCGCAGGACTCCTCCTCAAAGAAATCGAGGTAATTATGAAGTACATTGTACATTGAACGAGAACTATTGAAAAGCATCATAGAGCCTCCTGTAGGAACACCTTCGAAACCTATGATTGTCTCGTTAAATTTCTTCCGGGGTACGCAGAAACCAGAAGCACCTCCTACCTGAACGGCTTTGGTATCGCCATCGCCAAACTCTGCTACAAAATCGGCTAGGGTCATACCTAACTCCAACTCATGAATGCCTGCTTTAGGTGTATCGCCTGAAATACTGAACACTTTTGAACCACGAGAGTCAGAAGTTCCTAACTTTTTGAACTCTTCTGCACCGTATTTCATAATCATAACAGCATTAACGAACGTTTCCACATTGTTAATTACTGTGGGTTTGCTGAAAACGCCAGAAACAGTTGGATATGGAGGTTTATTACGTGGTTCTCCACGTTTTCCTTCAATAGACTCAAATAGGGCAGATTCCTCACCGCAAATATATGCGCCGCTGCCCATTCTAATTTCAATTGTAAAATCGTGATTAAAGCGCTTTGCATGCTCATGGTAAACATCAAGCTCGGCCATTAGGTCTGGAAGAAGGTAGCGATACTCGCCACGCAAATACATATATCCCTTTTTTGCACCAATTGCTCTACCACAAATAGCCATACCGCTGAACACTTTTCGGGGAACTTTAGTTAGAATTTCACGATCCTTAAAAGTACCTGGTTCGCCCTCATCGGCGTTACAAACAACATACTTAGTAGGCTCAGCTTCTTGAGCAGTAAATTTCCATTTTAAACCTGTGAGAAACCCTGCACCACCACGTCCCTTTAGACCGGAGTTTACCATTTCGTTGATAATTTGCTCGCTTGTTTTCTTAAGGGTACTCTCTAGTACTTTATACTTCTCATTGGTATAAGCACCAAATATCAAATCGACTCTTTTTAAGTTTTCCATTTTCAAACCTCCTTAACTATTTGCTCATATAGTCCATAATAATTTCCGCAACCTTATTCTCATCGAGGTTAGGATAAGGTGTTGAGTTTATCAACATCACAGGGCCCTGATGGCACCAACCCAAGCAGTTTGTTGTTAGTAAAGTAAACTTTTTGTCCTGAGTAGTTTCCCCGAGTTTAATCTTTAGCAAATCCTCAATCTTCTCAATAACCTTTTTCTTGCCGTGCATATCGCAAGTAATGGTTTTACAAACCCTTATAACATACTTGCCGCGGGGTTGTGTATCCAAGAAAGAATAGAACGTTGCAGTTCCGTACACCTCTGCAGAAGCAATATCGAGTTCGCGAGCTATCTCAGTCATAGCTTCGCTTGAAACAAAGCGTTCCTCCTCAATTACACCCTGAAGAATTGGCATTAAACTCTCTCTAGCCCTGCCATACTTATCAGCAAGTTTT
>CAZTVB010000058.1:0-10364 GCA_964616315.1 uncultured Rikenellaceae bacterium | reverse complement strand
CTTCTAAGCTTTGCAATATCAACCTTTGTCATTCTATCTGTAAATCTATTTTGGTTTTATGACTATTAATTGCACTACGAATGCTCGCATTTAGGTCGAAACCAAGTATAAGCCCGAAAGCATTGAAGTAAAGCCAAATCTGAAATACAATTAATCCCCCTAGCGAACCGTAGAATTTATTGTACTGCCCAAACTGATTTACATAGTATGAAAAACCCAACGAGGTAATAATAATTAAAACGGTTGCTAGCAATGCTCCAGGCGAAAAAAAGCGAAAATCTTCTTTCTTGGCCGGGGCTAAATAGTACACTACAGATATTCCAAAAAAGAATACTGCAACTACCAGTAGCCATTTGCCAAACAAAAGAATGCTCATAATAGCTTTTACCTTAATTAACCCCCAATCCAACAAAAGGTTCAAAAAGTGTTCGCTGAAAAACATCAGTGCAAACCCTAACATCACAATAAATGGAAGAATAAAGGTTAACAAAAAGGCAATTATATGCTGCTGAATGAATGTTCTGGTTTCAATGGCGTGGAATGTGGCATTAAATGCATCAATTAGTGCGCTAACTCCGTTATGGCTAAAGAAAAGTGCTGCAAAAAAACCAAAGGAAAGCAACCCTGTACTTTTCATTGTTACCACCTCAATTAACGTGGCCTCAACAGTTTTATAGGCATGAATGGGCATAATACCTTTAATCACAGAAAGTAGTTGTTCCTGAAAGTTGGAAACAGGGATATAAGGGATTAAGGTAAAAATAAAAATTAGGGTTGGAACCGTTGCCAAGAAGAAGCTAAACGCAACGGAAGAGGCTCTTGTAGTTATTGCGCCGTTTACAATTCCTTTAAAGAAATATCGAATTACGGAAGTGACAGGAACACCCTTTAGTCCAGGTGTCGAAAAGCGGTCTACGCGCCTGTAAAACCATTTAAGGCGTATCCAATTCGAGTGTCTAAATCTTTTGAAGAAACCGTTTTTCCTTTTTTCAGCCATTATATCAACTAAACCTTTTTTAGGTTCATATCAATACTTTTTATTTGATGAGTTATGGCCCCAACCGAAATATAATCAACTCCACAAAGGGCATAATCCCTAATTGTATCGAGTGTTATTCCGCCCGACGATTCAGTTTCGAACTTTCCGTTTATTAGCTTTACAGCCTCGTGAGTTTTTTCAACCGAAAAGTTATCGAGCATAATTCTGCGCACACCACCAACCCTAAGAACAATTTCGATATCCTCTATTGAGCGGGTTTCCACTTCAATGTCAATGTTTAACCCTTTTTCTTTGATATACTGGTTTGCTTTCCGAATGGCGCTTTCTATTCCGCCTGCAAAATCGATATGGTTATCTTTCAGCATAATCATATCGAATAATCCCATTCGATGGTTGTGCCCACCACCAATTTTTACAGCCATTTTGTCGAAAACGCGCATGCCTGGTGTGGTTTTTCGGGTGTCGAGTATTTTTGCCTTGGTTCCTCGGCAACGGTTTACGTATTCACGGGTTTGCGTAGCAATACCGCTCATACGCTGCATAATGTTCAGTACAATTCTTTCGGCCTGTAGTAAGGTGTGTATTTTACCTTCGGCTTTAAACACAAAGTCGCCAAAAACCAATTCTTCTCCATCGGCTTTGAATGCTTCAAACTTTACATTTGGGTCAAGTCGATGGTAAACTCGCTTGGCAATATCAATCCCAGCAACAATACCGTTTTGCTTCATCATAAGATGAACAGCGCCTGTTTCATAACTAGGAATGCACGATAGCGATGAATGGTCGCCATTCCCAATATCTTCGGCAATGGCTAAATCTATTAGTGAATTAATAAAAGGCTCGTAGTTCATAAACAGACAAGGTAATTACTGGTTGTTGCTATCATCGTCGTTCTCAATTCTGAGCTGGTGTATGTAGGATTTTCCATCCTCAGTTTTTAGGAAAATGGATACGCGTAGCACACTATTCTTGGTTTGTAGTTTCCCAATGGCAAATGCCGATAAATCCTTTACACCCTGATGATTTATTGCGAATTTTACTGGTTTGTTTCGCTCAAAGAAACTTTTCATTAACTGTATAGCCTGTGTTTGACTGTAGAAATTCTCCTCGTCAAAAATCTCCAACTCAATAGTTTTGTAAAAATTTTTTGAAAGAGCTTCAGCATCGCCAGCCTGAATGGCATCGGCCGATTTCTTAATAACATCCTTTGGTTCCTGTTGATTAACAATTGCATCGGCAGTTGAAATAACCAGCAGGAATAGTGCCAATAAATAAAGTCTAAGTTTAACCATCTTTCTCATTTTCTGCATGTTGAAAAATTATGCTTTGCTGTTAATTTATTACAGAGTAAAACATAGTAACAAACCTTAAGCCAAAAGGCATTCAAAAAAAGATAATTATAGGTTGAATTAGTCCCTAATAAAACAACCGTTCCATAAATCTTGGGTAAATTTAGGCCGTATTTCTTAAAATACCTAATTTTAATGTTTGTTATTGAAGTCCAAATTTAAATTGTAGCAACCTAATAGTATGAAGATAACCCTTATTCTTGTTGGGAAAACCGATAAGGACTTTTATATAAAAGGAATTGATGAGTATGTAAAGCGGATTGCTCGGTACTGTAAGTTCGAGATTAAAGTTATACCCGAGTTGAAGAATACGAAGTCGATGTCCGTTGATGTTCAGATGCAGAAGGAGGCGGAAAGCATTCTACCATTGATTCAGGGTGCGCAGGAGGTAATTCTGCTCGATGAGCATGGACAGGAATTCAACTCCGTAGAATTTTCAAAATTTATAGAGAAGAGAATGGTTGCTGGTCAGCGCGATTTGTTTTTTGTGGTAGGGGGGGCCTATGGCTTTGCGGATAAGGTGAAGAGCGTAGCGCATTCCAAAATATCGCTATCAAAATTAACCTACTCTCACCAGTTAGTTAGGTTGGTTTTTGTGGAACAACTTTACAGGGCGTTTACCATTATTAAAGGAGAGCCATACCATCACCCATAATTTAAGGCCTGATTTTTGTTATAGATTGATGCATTAAATTTTAGTTTTTAAATGAGCAAACGTTTACTTGGAGCAATAATCGCCATTTCAGCAGCAGCTGTTTTAATCCTGATATCGGAGTTTGCATTCCGCTTAACCCCAAGTATTCAGTTTAACCAACCCAATGCCAATAAGCTTCAGCGCAAAATTGAGCGTGAACTGGAGCAATCCAAGCGTCTGGCTCAAAAATTTTTAAAAAGCACCGAGGGTAATCGTAACTCAGAACTATACGAACAAGGGATTGGCTTTGCCGAAAATAAACTTCGCCCAAGAGGAACTCAACTCTTTATTTTCAATGAAGATACACTAAGCTTCTGGACATCGAAGATTGATTTATCGTCACTTAAGCGCGATACTTCAAAGGTGACACTTCAGAAATTACAGAGTAACTACTACTTTGCCCAGTGGATAGGCATCGGGAGTAAACGGGTGCTTATTCTTGACTTGTTCTACTCCGAGTATTCTTACCAGAATAAATATCTTCGAAATACTTTTGCGAATCATTACAGGGGGCTCGATGACTATAGAGTATCATTAGAGTTAATATACAATGGCATTCCTGTTCGACCTAATGGTGTGGAAAATTTTTACTTGGTTCCTGTTGACGATTTCAGAAAAAGTTCAATTGCCGTATCAAAGCCAGTAATTCAGTGGATTAGTTTTATTCTACTCATTATTGGCATCCATTTTTTGTTTAGTATTGATTATTTTAGACGACGCACCCTACTCAAAGTATTAGGTTTTATTGGAGTTGTTGTAGCAATAAGAGCCATTAGTCTATACCTAGGCTACCCGATTAGGGCGGATGGAATGCTTTTTGGTCCTAAACTTTTTGCTTACTCAAGTTTCAACTCATCGCTTGGCGATTTTCTTGTAAACGCAGTGCTTGTATTTATTTGTGTGGCATTTATTTATAGGAATATTCCAAGATTGGCAAAGTTGATTGTAGGTAAACGGAAACTCATTGCTGCATTAACTGCGCCTATTGTAATTGTATCGTTTTTTTTGGTTGATGGAATGTTCACTTCATTGGTTTTACATTCCACTTTAACTTTGGAAACATATCGTATTTTTAATATATCCATCTACTCTGTGATTGGATATTTTTCCATAGCGCTTTGGGTTGCATCGGCAATATTTATAACAAATGGCTGGCTCAGACTCTTCTTTGATAAGTTAAAGTTGAGGTGGATTTTTATTGCATTGACAATCGGTTTGCTTGTAGTTGCAATCTTTTCTATTATTATGGGTACAATGCCAACAATTATTGGTTTTGTGTGGATGATTGTGACCATTGGAATTTTTATAGGATTTAAAATTTTCAAAAGGGATATAATTTCACTTCGTGGATTTTTGGTAATGCTTGGGTTCTTATCGGTATACTCTGTTACTGTTGTGTCGCACTTTTCGTTTCAGAAGGAGGAGGATGTTCGGAAAGTTTTGGCAATAAACCTAAGTTCCGAACGTGACCCTGTTGCCGAGGTGCTTTTTGCACCATTATACCACAAGTTGCTTACCGATACTCTTGTTAGAACCTATATTAGGGATATTAATAAGTATAATGTTGAACTTTACAATCATCTCCGAAAAAATTATTTTAAGAACTATTTAAATAGGTATGAGTTGCGAGCTACTGTTTGCCTGCCAAATTCCCAGGTTACTGTGGATGCAAATAACACCGTGGGTTGTAGCTATTTTTTCAATAGTTTGATTGACAGGTATGGAATTCTTATACCCTCCTCCCGATTTTTTTACTTGAACCTTCAGAGTGGTTCCATCAGTTATATCGGCGAGATAGGCTATAGGTTTGGCGATGAGTTACGCAACCTTTACATTGAAATCGACAGTAGGCCTAGCTGGGAGTTGTTGGGGTATCCAGAGTTATTAATTGATGGCAAAGGAGTTCAATCTGCCCTTAAGGGTTACTCTTGGGCTAAATACCATAAAGGAGTTCTGATAACTCAGGCTGGCGATTTTCCGTACCGCTTAAAACTTGAGAAAGAAGAGTCAAGTGGTTCAACATATCAAATGATGAATTATTTGATGTATAATCATTTAATATATAGACCCAACAGTGAGGATGCTGTAGTTATTAGTCGACCTCGCGAGCAAGCCTTAAACATCACCGCTTCGTTTGCCTATAATTTACTGTTCTTTTTTGTTGTTCTGTTGTTATTGCTTAAATGGAATGGTTTCCCAGTTCAGCTTCGGTCGTCGAGCAATAGTTTTAAGAATAGGATTAGCTGGGCGATTAGTTTAATTATTGTGCTATCAATGGTAATGGTGGCAACAGCCACAATCCTTTACAATATCAAAAACTTTAACCAGCGTAATGAGAAGAACCTGAGCGAGAAATTGCTCTCCGTGATGTTTGAGTTGGATAAGGATATTATGCTGATATATAGGCCAAATAATTACGATTTAGAAAGGTTGAGCGATAGGCTAATTGAACTCTCCAATATTTTCTATACTGATATCAATATATACAACACCTCGGGAATGCTTATGGTAACATCTCGACCTGAGATGTTTGAGAAGCAACTACTTGGTCCACGAATGAGCCATTTGGCTTGGTTTCAAATGGCCTATATGCATAGTCCAAAGTTCGTGGGTAACGAGAAGATTGGCGATATGTCGTTTCTGAGTGCCTATGTGCCAATTGTTGGCTCCAATGGTGAAACAATTGCTTACCTGAACCTTCCATATTTTACGAAGCAGGAGGAGTTGCGAAGCGAACTTTACTCCATAATCGTCGCAATTATTAATATCTACGCACTATTAGCCCTATTTGCCATTGTTGTAGCGGTTCTGATATCGGTACAAATTACGCGTCCTTTGGAGTTGATTAGGGAGCGTATAAGCATGGTGAATATTGCTGGGCATAACGAGTTAATTGAATACTCGGGCAACGATGAAGTAGGGCAGTTAATACGCGAGTATAATAGAATGGTGGAGGAGTTAGCTTGGAGTGCCAAGGAACTGGCAAGGAATCAGCGCGAAAGTGCTTGGCGTGAAATGGCTAAGCAAATTGCCCATGAGGTTAAAAACCCATTAACACCTATCAAACTAAGTTTGCAGTACTTAGTTAAGGCTAAAAAGGACGGAGTTCCTGATTGGGACCAGCGTTTCCAGAAATTTTCCGAGTCCCTTGTTGAACAAATCAATACGTTAACAAACATCGCCAACGAGTTTTCGTCGTTTGCCAAGTTGCCCAACGCCAATATCAGCGAGGTTAATCTGTATAAACTTTTAACCGACATTGTAACCCTGTACTCTGGTTACAAGAATATGAATATTACCCTAACAAACAAGTTATCGTACGAGCCAACTGTTATGGCCGATAGGGAGCAGCTGCTTAGAGTGTTTAATAATTTGGTGAAGAATGCAATTCAGTCGATTGAGCGAGGAAAGCAGGGTGTAATCAGCATAAATATTTTACTGGGATTCGATAAATCCGTAAGGGTTGAGGTTCGTGATAACGGCTCTGGAATTCCTGAAGATGTGTTGCCAAAACTGTTTACACCTAATTTTACCACAAAATCGGGTGGTTCTGGTTTAGGTTTAGCCATTACCCGTGAAATTGTTCATGGTTTTGGCGGTAGTATTAAGGTTAACACAATTGTAGGGGAGGGCTCATCGTTTACTGTTGAACTCCCTTTGGGAACGGCAGAGGTGTAGTTTTCCTCAGGTCATGGTAATGTGGTAAAAATAGTATTTTTTTGAGTTATGTCTTTTAGTCTTTGATGCAACGGACTGAAAAACCCAAGTAATGGGGGACATGATTTGTTCCGATGTAGTTTTCATCATACACTAGATAACGGCCGAATGCATAGCCATCATAAAGGCTAGTAGAAGTCCACCAAAAAGCATACTCTCCAAGATGAATAAAGGAACTCTCTAAAATATCTCCACCAGGAAGAGCGTTAAATCCAGCTTCATTTGTAGCCCCTAAATTTGGATAAATCCAATTTGCAGTACCTGCCTGTTTTAGTTTTCCACCTGCAATAGTTTCACCTCCCAAATAATCAATCAGCACATTCCAGTCGTCCTCAGTAGGAACATGCCAACCTTTTGGCGCAAGTTTTCCAGTATTTACTGCATACCAATTATATAAACGCCCATATTTATTTGCAATATTGTCATCGTTGTTATAGTTACAATAAGCACCACTTGTGTGGTATGGCCAATCATAGTATGTTATATTGGGGATTTTTTTTCCATCATTATACTTCGTGGTTTTTAAGTTCTCTGCCATCCAAACTTGAGTACCAATTTTAATGGTACGATAAACATTACCATCAATATCTTTAACGGCATTTGAATTTAGGTCATCCTTATTGCAGCTATATGAAAATATCAAAAAGACATAAATAAATATTGGTAAATTCAGTAACCTTTTTTTCATTTAAATTTTGGTATAATTATCTAACGATTAACATTACATATTCTTCTTTGGTGATAGATACTTATTAAATAGGAAAAGTCCAATTATAGTTGCAACCCCAATTAAACTGAACATAAACCAGAGGATGGCTGGCTTGCCCATTTCGTCCACAAATCTAACATAGGTATATGAGCCAAGAATATAGCCTATACCGCTACCTATAACCCCGTAAAGGAAAGAATAACCAAGGTAAAGAGCTTTTTTATCTTCTGGAGCAATCAGGCTGATGTAGGAGATGAATTTTGGGTGGGCAATCATCTCTCCAATCGAAAATATCATTAATCCTGCAATAAACACCCAAGCATAAGTTGATATCGCTAAAATGCCCATCCCAATAGTTCCTAATGCAATACCAACAATCATTGTGGGTAAAGCCTTTGTGTTTTTTACAATGGAAGATACTATAAGTTGTAAGGCAATAATAGTCCCAGCATTCATAACAGTAACGTGTTCGGAATCAAACTTCCAGTTTGGGTTGCTCGTGAAGAGACCCAAAAATGAGTTTACAAAGTTATTTACAGGCGTCATGTCCATATATTCCTTCAGATACCATAAAACTGTATTGTACATCTGAAAATACATAATCCAAAAACCCGAGTAAATCACAATCATCAGTATGAATTTGTAATCCTTGATTACAAGTATCATATCAGTAAAAACCTGAGTTAGTTTTTTAGAAGTTTGAGGCTTTTGAGGCTCTTTAAATACCAAAAGGTTGAGCAGGAGGAGCCACCCTGTTCCTACCGATGCCATTATAAAAATGTAATTCCATCCTAGTTGTTTTAAGTAAGGAATTAGAAATAGAGGGAACAAAAATGCACCTAAATTTATTGACCAGTAGTATATTCCAAATCCTAATGAAGAATTGCTGCTATCGGTACTACGTGCAATAGTACCCGAAATTATTGGTTTAAATATTCCCGCACCGAGAGCCATTAGTAATAAACTCATAAACACGGCACCATATGTTGTATTGGTGCTAGTAAAGAAATAACCCAAGCTCATAAATACAAAAGCAAAAAATAATGTTTTACGATATCCAAATCTATCAGCAATTGCTCCCGATACTATAGGTAAAATATAAAGCAATGGAGTTATAATACTCATAATAATGCCAACTCTCTCTTTGGAAAACCCAAGACCTCCTTCGTTCACGCTTAAAACTAGAAAAACGGATAAAACGGACATAACACCGTAGTATGAGCCACGCTCAAAGAACTCCATTACAATAACTGTCCAGAAATTCTTTGGGAACGATTTTAAGCCTGACTTCTGCATAGCATTTAGCATTAGGGTTAATGTTATAAACTTTGGCAAAATAGAAATAAATTGGAAATTATAGTATGATAATTTCTTTTAATGCAGAAAAAACCGAAATTGGTGTTTCGTTTATTGGCATAGAATGTGTTATGTTTTTTATGTAACTAACCTCTAGTTGGGTTTAAAATGCAGAACCAATGAAAAAACTACTATTTTTTACTTTGCTAATTGTCTCAATAGGCCTACAGGCTCAAGAATATGCTACATCGATACCCGATTGGTACGATAACCCACCAACCTCGAGTAGAAAGTTTTATGGTTCAGGAGTTGGCACATCCCGCACAATTGATGTTGCTGAAAGCAAAGCATTGCTCGATGCAAAAACCAAGATAGCGGAGCAGGTTGGTAACGTTAAGTACGACAATAAAAAGGTTACAACTAAGGTTGGTGTGAATGGCAAGCAGGAAGAGACAATTCAAAGCAAGCAGATTGAAGCAAAACTTACCGATGTTAGGCTAGTTAAAAAATCCGTTATGCACGATGGGGATAACTATACCGTTTACGTTTTATGCGAAATGAAAAGGAGAAAGTAGATAAAGACCCCTTTAAGGGTTTAAAACCCTCAAAGGGGTTGTCAAATAAAGAGCAAATTTATTTAATATTTTTCTAGCAAATACTCTTCTTTCATTTGAACACCTTCCGGCTCACCCTCAACTTTAGCATAGAGTTTTCCATCATCGCGTTTGGTATAAACAATTCGCTGAGGAAAATCGTGTTCATAGTTTGCAAAAATCCAAGTATCATCAAAAGCGTCAATTAGTGTGAAAAGAACTGGGTAGCTATTCTCTATTGTGGCAATATAAACCCAGAATTTGCCTACTTTATGCAGTTGCAAGGACTCTCTGAATAAAGTATCGCTTTTAACGACATGAAAACCGGTACCTTCCAAAGTGTAATCGTTAACTTTACTCCAATTTTCGTAAAAAACGCCATCGCCCTGAGTGCCTTTCCATTTACCAACCAACCATTGAAATTGGCTTATATCATTGGTTTGGGCATTTACACCATTAATTGTGCCTAGCACAATTATCAGCAACAGAGAAAACTTTACCCTTTTCATTTTATATAGATTATTCGATAAATATAATATTTTTAAGTATCCAATGCTAGAAACTTAAAGCCTATACTTGTTTTAAAATTACTTTCTAAATTTCCTAATAAAATCCTCAACCTCCGGAACTCCACCCTGATAAATCAAATATCCATTGTATGGTTCGCGTTCAGTAATCTCAGCATTTATTGGGGTTAGCATTAACCTGCGAACCTCGGCAGGGTCGTTGGTTTGCCCAAGCGCCCAACCTAGTTTAATATAGGCCGTTTCAGGAAGCATATTTTCGGCAGGAATAATGCCTTTGGCCATTAAATCGCGACCAGTATCGTAAACGTACATGTGTGCATAGCCCCAAAGCGTTTGAACGGTCATGTAGATATGAACACCTTTCTTTGTAGCACGCTCAATGGCAGGGTAAAGGGGTTTGTTGATATGGCCCAAACCGGTTCCTGCAATGATAATTCCCTTGTAGCCATTATCAACCAACGAGTCAATAATATCGGGCT
>CAZTVB010000057.1:0-10367 GCA_964616315.1 uncultured Rikenellaceae bacterium | reverse complement strand
CGATAATGTTATTGCATCGATATACAAGCATAAAAATGGTGATATTTGGGTTGGAAACTGGACTGCTGGATTAAATATTTTCAATAGGGAAACAAACAAGGTAACACAATACTCATCGACACTTTCTGGGAAGAACTACATCCCCAACAATTCTGTTCACGTTATTTTTGAGTACAAGGATAACGAAATATGGATAGGAACACGAAATGGTATTTACGTTTATAAGGAGGATAGGTTTGTTTCTCTAAATCAATTCTATAACACAAATAAATTACCTACTTTCGAAAACAACAGGGTGTTCAGTATTGTAAAGGAGCGTAATAATAACGTTTGGGTGGCAACTCAGGGTGGCCTCTACTTCATCGATATGAATAATTTCCGCTACGAAAACTACACTATTGATACCGATATTGATAGAAGAATAAGCGATAATCTAGTCTACACCTTAACCTTCGATTGCGATAGCAACCTTTGGATTGCCACTAAAAACGGACTCGATAAGTACAACAGGAAAAATAACAAAATCGGCCATATTCTCAGAGATGAGAAATCTCAAAACACATTAACTGACAATTACTGCGTTTCGCTTTGCTACACTTCGGACTCAACGCTTTGGATTGGCACAAAAAGTGGAATTAATCGCCTCAACCTAAAAACAAACAAATTTACTTACTATACCGAGGCCGATGGCTTAGCATCGAATCTGGTTTATGAGATTATTCAGGACGATTTTGGCGATATGTGGTTTGGTACAGGAAAAGGCCTATCGCAACTCAGAAAAAACCAGAAAAGAATTATTACCTACAGCGAAGAGGATGGATTACAGGGTCTTGAGTTCAACCTTCGCGCCAGCCATAAAAGTCGCGATGGAGAAATATTTTTTGGCGGCATGAATGGATTTAACTCATTTAATCCCAAAGAATTATCGGACAACAAGAATGTACCTTCATTGGAGTTTACTGCATTCCAGAAACAAAATAAAAATGGTAGCGAGAGCCTACATATAACAAACAACAGCAAGGTTGTGCTCAACTATAGCGATTTTGCATTCTACGTTGAGTTTGCAGCATTGGAATATACTAGTCCAAACAAAAACCAGTATGCCTACAAATTCGATGGCGACAATCAAGGTTGGATAAACAACGGAAACCGAAGGTTTTTAACTTTCTCCAATATGACACCGGGTCTCTATAAACTATGGATTAAAGGCAGTAATAACGACAATGTTTGGAACGAAAACGGAACGTTTATAGTAATCAGAATCAGACCACCTTGGTACAGGAGCACTTTAGCGTATATTATTTATGTTATTTTAATTATAACTACAATAATTATTGTGGTTAAATACCGTGAACGCTCACTCAAGGAACAAAAAAGAATTCTTGAGGAAAGAGTAGAGGAACGAACCATAGAGGTAGTAAGACAAAAAAGTGAAATTCTTGAGAAAAACCACGAACTGGAGGAACAAAATCAGGAGATTATGAGCCAGCGTGATTTGCTTTCGAATCAGAACGAACGAATTTCAAAACAAAACAAACAGATTAAGGATAGTATTCAGTATGCCAGTAGAATTCAGTCTGCAATCCTTCCATCAACCTCAATTCTGAACGAATTCAACATTGAACACTTCCTAATTTTCAGGCCTAAGGATATTGTAAGTGGTGACTTCTACTGGTTCAAGCAAATGGGCGACCATTTATTGATTGCTGTTGCCGACTGTACAGGACATGGTGTTCCTGGTGCATTTATGAGTATGCTGGGCAACGCCTTTCTAAACGAGATTGTTGCACATAACGATATAACAAAAGCTAATGAAGTTTTGGATAGATTAAGAGACTTAATCATCTCATCGTTAAAACAATCTGGCGAGGATGCGGTTACACGAGATGGTATGGATATTGCGTTCTGCGAGATAAACCTAAAAACCTTGTCAATTCAATTCTCCGGAGCGCACAATTCGCTCATAATTATTAGAAATAATGAACTCATTGAACTCCACGCCGATAGATATCCCGTTGGGCTTTACCATAAATCGTTGATTCCTTTTAACAACCATGAGTTTCAACTGATGAAAGGAGATAATCTATACATGTTCACCGATGGCATTTTTGACCAATTTGGAGGAGAAAATGGCAGTAAATTTATGTATAAGCGCCTAAAAAACTTAATGATTGAAGTAAATCAACTTCCAATGGAATCTCAGAAATTAAAAATTGAGAAGAATGTTGATGAGTGGATGAAAAACGAATACGAACAGATTGACGATATAACTATGCTAGGAATGAGAATACAATAAAGGACTAAATATCAACCTTAAAACCTAATTCAATTTCATTTGCAGGAATCCCTCCCCTTACACCCCAGTTTTCCTTTGGTTGTTCATTGATTAGAATGAATATTTCGTTCTTCGCAAAACCTAAATTTTCAGACAAATTAGTAACAATAAGTTGATACAATAATTTTTTAATGACCACAGTTCTACCTGCAAACATAGAAATCTCAATAATCAATTTATAGGGTTTCTTCATAGTAAATAGGTAGGGCTCATACTCCATTATCCGGATATTTCTATCGTCATCAAGTAATTGAAGCGCTTGTTGTACCGAACTCATTGTAACACTCATTAACTTAGATAGGAATTCAGAATTTTCCCCTTTTGCTATGCTTAAACTAACTAGTGGCATATTTCTTCATTTTATTCAAACAATTTGATTCAAAAATAGTATAAGAAGTAATTATTTATGGCTATAGTAAAAATTTTTAACTCTTTTCATATATTTAGACCATAATTAAAACCAATGAATTATATCAATTTTCATTGTCATAAGCCCGATTCCTGCAAAAAAGGCTACGGAGTATGTTCACTTAATGTGAATGATATTGTTGATGAACAAATCCCTGAAAACTGTACAATCGGCATCCATCCATGGCAATGCAAGCACCCCGATGTAAATGATTGGCTAAAGCAAATGGATTTTTTTGTACAAAGCCCAAATGTACTGGCCATTGGCGAAATTGGATTAGATAGGCTTAGAGGCGGTAATCTCGATTTGCAAACCCAAATTATGCTTTCACAGGTTGAAATTGCAAAGAATGTTAACAAACCAATAATTATTCATTGTGTTAGGGCTTGGAGTGAGTTGATAAAAGCACTCTCAAAGCCAGATTTTCTAACCGTAAAAAAAGCAATTCATGGTTTCAGAGGGAAAACCGATATTGCAAAGCAATTAATGAACCAAGATTACTACATATCGTTCGGGTCAATCCTTGTAGACCCTACACCAGAACTAGCAGAATCGTTAACTATGGTTCCATTGAATAGGCTATTCTTCGAGACCGATGCCTCCGAAATGCCAATTGGCGAGGTATACTCAGCCGCCTCGGATATCCTCGATATACCTGTTGAAGAATTACTCCAACAAACTGAGAGAAATTACGCTGATTTCTTCAATAGATAGGTTTCGCAATTATTCCGATTTTGTCATTTCGAACGAAGTGAGAAATCTCTAGCTAACTCCGAAGTAAAAAGGATAGATTCTACTCTTTAGCTTGATGCATTTTTAAAATCTTATATCTTTTCTGATATTTGCCGAATATTTACAGAAATTACTATGCACTGGTTAGAACGGACAGAATTGCTATTGGGAACAGAACAAGTAGCCAAACTTAAAAACAAGCATGTTTTGGTTGTGGGACTTGGTGGAGTTGGAGCATACGCTGCTGAGCAGATTTGCAGAGCAGGCATTGGTCAAATGACCATAGTCGATGGCGATACCATTCATCTAACCAACATAAACCGGCAACTTCCTGCGCTAAATAGCACAGTAGGCTTGCCCAAGGCTGAATATCTGGGGAAAAGATTACTTGACATCAATCCAGACCTAAAACTGAATATTATTCAGGAATACCTCCGCGATAATAGGATGAAGGAAGTGCTTTCGCAACATTACGATTATGTTGTTGACGCAATAGACACGCTCTCCCCTAAAATATTCCTGATTCACGATGCCTATAAGAATGGCCTTAGAGTTGTAAGCTCAATGGGTAGTGGCGGAAAACTCGACCCCACAAGAGTTGAAATTGCCGATATATCGGAATCGCACAACTGCCCTCTTGCGCGCATTCTTCGTAAAAGATTACATAGATTAGGAATTCGGACAGGTATAAAGGTGGTTTACTCCCCCGAGGAGGTTCCCGAAAATGCAACTCGCCCCTGCGAGGGTGAACCAAACAAGAAAACTACCGTAGGAACAATCTCCTATATGCCTCCAATCTTTGGTTGTTTTATTGCATCGGTAGTAGTTAGGGATTTAGTAGCGGATTCTTAAAAAACGGTAATCCTATTTGCGATTCTGGAAATAACCACTTTCCTTCCTGATACTTTATTTCAGGGAAATTTACATTTTGAGTATTCAACAGGTTGTATGTATCGGTTTTAAATTCGGTAAACAAGGAATCGTCAGCAGTGCTAAAGTATTGCTTACTAACCGACTCATACTCCGAAACAGGTAAAACCTGATACAACCGCTTTAAATCCCTAAAAGGGATATGAACCCAAACTGGAATATATCCGGTGTTTGTAATTTGCGTTTTGCCAACTTCATTCTTTGATAGCTGAACAAAAGTAACCACACCGCCATTACAGTACCTTTTACGCTGGTTCGAAACAAAATTTCCCAATGAGTAAACTACAACCTGGCCTGTTGTACTATCAGTATCAAATGTCGCCTCCATCCGCTGAATAACGTGAGGGTGGGAGCCAATAATGATACGAACACCCAAACCTTTCATAAAATCAGCAAGTTTCATCTGAGTTTTGGAAGGATTTGTTTCGTACTCGTTACCCCAATGGATGAAAACAATAACCTCATCAACCCCAAGCACCTTTGTTTTTTCGACATCCTTACGGATTAAAGCAGTATCAATTAAATTTACAATTACTGGCGATGGTACAGGAATTCCATTGGTACCATAGGTATAGTTCAGTAAGCCCAACCTAAAACCATTCTTCTCTACAATCAATGGATTTATTGTTTCTCTATGAGCAGAATCCTTAAAAGTCCCTGTATGTGGTATTCTCTTTTGCGATAATACATCTATTGTTCTAATAATACCATCTTTTCCCCTGTCCACGGAATGGTTATTTGCAGTGACCAAAACATCAACGCCAGCACTCATCAAACCATCAACCAAGTTATCAGGCGAACTAAACTGTGGGTATCCTGAGTAGGGCTCTCCAGCCAATGTAACCTCAAGGTTTGCAATAGTTAAATCGGCATAAGAGAAAACACCCTTCATTCTGGTAAAAACGCTATCGTAACTGTAGGTTTTTGTCGCCTCATCGTAAGCAGAGTTAATTTGGGGTGAATGCCCCATAACATCACCAACAAAAATCAGGTTAAGCGTATTGGTACTCTGCCCGAATAAAGCAAGGCTAGAAATAAGAAATAAAAGTGTGAAATAGATTCTTCGCATAGTACTTGTTATTGTTGATACAAATATAATGTTTTCAATCATTCCAAATAAAGCAAAAAGGGTGCCCCGCAGGACACCCTTCGTTTACAAAAATAACTTGTAGATTATTTCTGCTCTTCGGGCGACATAACAACCTCAACAATATTGCCTTGGCTGAACATCTTGTTAGCAAATGCTTTAACCTTTTCTACATTAACAGATTTAACAACATCTAAGTAAGTTGTATGCTTGTCGATTCCTGACTCATATTTCTCACGAATAACACCTGACCAGTATCTGTTTTCACGTTGATTTTGGTCGTACTGCTTAAGCATAAACTCTTTTGCTTTGTTTACATCTTCCTCAAGTGGACCATTAGCCTTAATCTTCTCAATCTCAGAGTAGATAATTCCAATCAGTTTATCGCGTTTTTCTGGGTCAGTGTCAAATATCATTCTCAACACATAGGACTGAGTTGGGAAATCACCAATTGACATACCTACACTTACGCCATAGGTACCACCTTCTTTCTCGCGAATTTCCTCAAGGTAACGATTTTGAAGAATTGAGTTGATGTAACTTACCAACACCATATTCTCTAAATTATACTGAGCATCGCCAGTTAATGCAATGTATACAGATGATTTTGGAGTTTGTAATTGTTTATTAAAGAAATTAGATACTTTACCTTTTGGAGCTCTAACACCATTATCCTTGGCAACATCCTTACGTTTAACAGTAGGCAAACCTCCAATATACTTTTCAACCAATGGCTTTGCATCTTCTGCTTTCATATTACCAGTGAAAATAAATGTAAAATCAGAAGCATCGGCAAAACGATTCTTATAGAAATCCATCACCATTTTATAATCAACTTTATTCAAGTACTCCAAATCCTGAGGCATAACTCGTGGATTCCTATTGGCCATTGCAATGGTAATACTATCGCTAAATGCTTTACGTGGGTCAGCCGATGCATTTGCCATAAATGCTTTCATACGTTCCATATAAGTATTGAAACTCTCAACATCCTCACGTGGTGCTGTAAAGTATAAGTAAACAAGTTGTAGCATAGTTTCAAAATCCTTTGGTGATGCGCTACCGCTTATACCCTCATAATCTTCGCCAATAACAGGACGAACGCTAACAATCTTCCCTGCAAGCATTTTATCAAGATCGGTTTTGGAGAATTCACCAACACCTGCATTGCTAATAATTTGAGTAGCAAAAGTTGCTGAAGGTAGAGTTTTATTATCGGCCAAAGAGTAACCTCCATTGCTGAATGCTGTTAAAGAAACTTCATCCTCTTTAAAATCAGTATTTTTGAAAACAACCTTCGCTCCATTGCTCAAAACGATTTCAGTTGTTCCGAATACATTATTTGCATTTACTTTAGTTACTTTACCTGGTTTTGCAACGTTTTCAACCAATGGCTTTGTAGAAACATTGTCAACATAAGCATCAATTTTTTCGGTCTTAACCTCCTTCAACGATGCAAGAATGCCTGCCTCAGTAGGAAGAACAACACCTTCTTTTTGAGGTCCCATAACAGTAATTACCATATTTTTATCGGTAACTAGTTTTGTTGCGTAAGCATTAAGTTCGTTGATTGTGATTGTTGGCATTATGCCATTTGCAAAAGCATATTCAAAATCAATACCGGGAATGGGCTCTGCCTCAAGGAAATTATTTACTGCCTGCCAAACATATGCTTCGTTCTTCTGCTTATCCTTTTCCTTTAATTGGTTCTCTAGGTTACGGAGATAATCCGCTTTTGCTCTATCTAGTTCCGATGCAGTAAAACCAAACTGCTTAACACGCTCTGCTTCACGAACAAGTCCTTTAAAACCATCGAGCATACCCTCATTTTTTAGTGCTGCATAGAACATAAAAGCACTCTTAGTGCGAACCATACTGCCCATACCTGAAGCAGCGAACACGAATGGAGGATTTGGCTTTTGTGTAATCTCGGTTAAACGAGCAGAAATCATGGTTGAAATTAAATCTCTAATCATTTCCGCTCTTAAGTAGCCAATATTTTTTTGGTCATTAGGAGTAGCATCATATTTATAGTAAAGGTAAAGAATAGTATTGCGGGCTTCTGGATCAGAGGCAATACCTACTAAAGGCTCATCATTATCGGGTAATTGGTAGAACTCGCGAGTAGCAGGATTAACTGGCTTTTGAATATCAGCAAAAAGAGTCTTAACCTTCTGCTCAATCTGATCAACATCAATATCACCAACAATAATTATTGATTGTAAATCTGGACGATACCATTTTGCATAGTAATCTTTTATTTCCTGATGTTTGAAGTTGTTAATTACATTAATGTCACCAATAACGTCGCGAGTTGCATATTTTGAACCTTTGTAGATTGTAGCCATATTTTGCTTGTACATTCTACGCTCAGCACTTCTACCAGTTCTCCATTCTTCACGAATAACTCCTCTTTCATTGTCAATCTCTTGGGGATCGAGAGTGATAAAGCTTGACCAATCGTGAAGTACCAATAGTGCGCTATCAATAATTCCTTCGCGAGTTGTTGGCACATCAGATAGGTTATAAACAGTTTCATCAACAGATGTAAATGCATTGATGTTATATCCAAACTTAACACCTACAGTTTCGAAATAGTTGATAATACCTTTTCCTGGAAAGTTTTTAGTGCCATTGAAAGCCATGTGCTCAAGGAAATGAGCCAAACCGTTTTGGCTATCTTCTTCCAAAATAGCACCAACATTTTGTGCTATGTAGAACTCTGCTCGTTGTTTTGGTTCAGCATTCTTACGAATGTAGTAGGTTAACCCATTGTCGAGTTTACCATAACGGAAGTTTTGATCCATGGGAACAGGCATATTCCAGTTTATTTGCCCCTGTCCCATTGCACTAAGACCCATCAAACAGGCCAATAGAGCGGATGAAAATAGTTTAATGCTCTTAATCATTTAAGTTAAATGTTTAGTGAAACAATAGAATTTTAAATCAAAAGTAACATTTAGATTTAAAAGTGAAATTAGTAGAAAAAAATTTAACACTTTTTGTAACCTTTTTGATAAACGTTTTAAATAATGGTTTATTTTGACATAAAAATAATTTTGGGAGGGAAAAACAACAATCCATACAAATACAAACTATGGCTAAAAATTTTATCACCAAAACAATAATTCTTGTATCATTCGTAAGCCTATTTACAGATATTGCCAGCGAAATGCTTTACCCAATAATGCCTGTTTTCCTAAAATCAATTGGATTCTCCGTATTACTTATTGGTATCCTAGAAGGAGTGGCCGAAGCAACTGCCGGATTGAGCAAAGGTTACTTTGGACACTTATCGGATAATTTAGGGAAAAGAGTACTTTTTGTTCAGTGGGGATACCTTTTAAGCGCTATTTCGAAACCTATGTTGGCTGTATTTACTTTCCCTATATGGATTTTCAGTGCAAGAACTATCGATAGGTTAGGTAAAGGTATACGAAACAGCGCCCGAGATGCTCTGTTAAGCGATGAATCAACGCCACAAATCAAAGGAAAAGTGTTTGGTTTTCATAGGGGAATGGATACTTTAGGAGCAGCTATTGGTCCTGTAGTTGCGTTAATTTACCTTTACTTCTATCCTGAAAGCTATAAATGGCTTTTCGTCATAGCTTTTGCTCCGGGTTTAATTGCCGTTGCCCTTACGCTATTTTTAAAAGAAAAAAGGATAGTAACAAATCCGAAGGAAAAGAACATCGGTTTTTTTAGTTTTTTTCAGTACTGGAACCAATCACCCCAAAAATACAAAATGCTAGTTATTGGTTTGGTTTCATTTACACTATTCAACAGTTCAGATGCTTTCCTACTTTTAATGGTGAAAGAACAAGGTTACTCCGATACGCAAATGATTTCACTTTACATCTTTTACAATCTGGTATATGCAATATTAGCTTTCCCAATGGGACATTTAGCCGATAAAATTGGAATGAAAAAGGTTCTAATCTTTGGTATTACAATTTTCGGAATTGTTTACTTGCTTTTTGGCTTATCGAGTAAATTAACAACACTTGCCATACTCTTTGGATTATATGCACTATACGCAGCCTCAACAGAAGGAATATCGAAGGCCTGGATATCAAACTTAGTAAACAGGGAAAAAACGGCCACGGCAATCGGCCTTTTCAACAGTTTGCAAAGCATCGCAACTCTCGTTGCAAGTTCTCTTGCAGGATTAATTTGGTTTAAATTTGGAGCAACACCTGTTTTTATTATATCTGGGACTGTTGCCTTAGGTGTTGCACTTTACCTTACTGTCTTTATAAAAGAATATAAGTAACCTTATCTTAAACGTTCCAACGAACGAACCAATGCCTCGTCTTTGGCTATTGAACGTAATGCAAGAAATGAAAGGATTGCTGCAACAATTGGGAATACGAAGATAATGCTATACGAAGGATTTGCAGGAAGCAATTTACTAACTGTAACAACATAGTAGTAAAGTAAACCTTGCATTCCAACCAATAAAATTGTATTAATTATACAAAGTCTTATTTGAATCATTCTGCGCTTATACATGAAAATTGTAATCATATCTATGCCAAATACAACAATCGATAGTATCAATAATGGCCAAGTATTATAAACATTCTCGGCATTAATAGTCTCAGACGACAATCCGGATACATTAAAAAGGTACTTCGCCATTTGTGGTTCTACAACAAAGGTTGAAAAGGGCACAAAAAAGAAAAATGCAAGTAAAAAAGCCACTACCAAGAGGTAAATTGTTTGTATTCGTTGTATCATAAATTCTGAATTGATTGTGTATTGCAAAAGTAACCATTTTGTCATAACTCATAAATATGTTTAAGCTAAAACATTTTAAAGTTTAGTAAGCATCGCCACAATTCAATGTAGAAAAATATTCTAAATAGTTAATC
>CAZTVB010000056.1:3230-10386 GCA_964616315.1 uncultured Rikenellaceae bacterium | reverse complement strand
GGAAGAGTTTGTTAAAATAATTTTTGAGAAAGTGCTTTAGTTATTTCTCCCCAATTAATTGAATTAAGGCGCTAAATAAAACATTTATATCTACTGGTTTCGATATAAAGTTATCGCACCCCATTGCGCTACATAAAACTTTCTCGTCGTTGAATACGTGTGCGGTTTGAACTATTATTGGGACTTTTGGGCTTACCCTACGAATTTCTTTTATGGCCTCAAAGCCACTCAATTCAGGCATTTTCAAGTCCATAAGAATTAAGTCGACTTCTGGATTCTTGAGGAACAGATTAACCGCATCGCGACCATTTAGGGCTTCCAAGCAAACTATGCCAGCGTTCTGCAGAACAGTTTTCAGGTAGAATAAACTATTGGTATCATCCTCGGCAATCAAAATCTGCTTTCCTTTCAGTTTAGCCATTACATCCTTGAACTCGAACTGTGTATCGGACTTGGCAACAGGAATAGCCGTTTTGATGAATGGCAAAGTGAAGTAGAAAGTAGAGCCAATTTCGGGTTGAGAATCAACCCAAATATTACCACCCATTAAGTCCACCAAGGATTTGGATATTGCCAGTCCAAGGCCTGTTCCACCAAACTTCTTGGTTATATCCACATCGGCCTGACGGAAACGTTGGAATATCAACTCAACTTTATCCTTAGAAATTCCTATTCCGGTATCCTTTACAAAAAATTTCACATAATTTTTGTCTGTTGTTAACTCGTAGCCAAACTCAACACTGCCCTCCTTTGTGAATTTAAGGGCATTGCCAATTAGGTTATTTAAGATTTGGCGCAAACGAACTTTGTCAGCCACAATGCTCGATTCAACATCGGAAAGCGATGTTGTAATCCTAAAACTAACGCCACGCTTTGATAAATCGAGATTTGCAGAATAGTAGAAAGTATAAATCTCGTTAAGCAGGGCATTGAGGTTAATTGACTCTGGCGCAATTTTTAGCTGCCCCACCTCAATCTTGGAAATATCAATAATATCGTTGATAAGATTAAGCAAATGGTCGGCACTGTTACATATAATATTAAGGAACTTCAATGTTTCCTCTCTGCTTGTATCGGGAAAGTTTCTTAGATACTTTGAGAATCCAATTATACCATTGAGAGGAGTACGAATTTCGTGGCTCATATTTGCCAGGAATGCAGATTTTAACCTATCTGATTCCTCAGCTTTTTCCAGGGCATCTACAAGAGCCCTTTCGTAACGTTTACGCTCTGAGATATCTGTAGAAATACCAAGCACGCCAAGAACAGAACCATTTACATCAAAAACTCTACGTTTAAAAACTTTAATGGTATGCTTATTTCCATCGGTAAAAGTTATTTCCTCCTCAGTCTCTATTGGTTCATCTGATTTTAAAGCCACATCATCACTTTTACGGCAATGCTCTAACTCCTCAGGTGTCATTGAGAACATTGATGTGCCATAGCCTATTAATTCAGAAAAATTTTTATTTATAATTGGATATGAGCCATCAGGTTTGGTCAACCAAATACCAACAGGAGCAATATTGATAATAGTATCGAGTAAATTTCGCTGATAGTTAAGTGCAACCTCTGCTTCTTTCTCAGCAGTAATATCCTTTAATGCACTAATCAACCTTACAGGGCGTCCAGATTCATCATACTCAGGGAAAACCGTATTGTTAACCCAAAACATTTTCCCTTTCTTGTCAATAATTCTGAAATCCAACGACACCTTTTGTCCTTGCATTATTTTTTCCACGGCCTCTTTGTAGGGAAAAATATCTTCAGGGTGAACAATCTTTGCCCACTTCTCAAAGGAATCTATTTCGTCGGGAGTATAACCAACTGTATGCAACAAACTATCGCTAAGCCACTCCCTTTTGAAAGTTCCATCGGGGTTAAATCTTAACACCGAAGCAGCATCGGTTGTAAGCGATGAAAGTATACGGAAATCTTGTTCCTTCTTTTTAAGCACTTCATCGGCTTTTACACGTTCAGTAATATCCTCAACTATTCCAATGCCTCCTTGCATATCATCGGTTCCATCAACAATAAATGGAACCGTTTTTAAACTGACAGATACTATAGCATCACTAGTAGTAACATGGTATAACCCTTCATAAAAACCTTGAACTCCTTTAATGGCATCTAAGCAAGCATTTAGAACAGACTTATCCTTCAAATTATGCATATCGAGCCCCATAACCTTTTCTCGGCTAGACTTTAGTATCTCAATAAATCTATCGTTACAGTCTATTATGATTGCATTATTGTCAAACTGAAAGATTCCAACAGGGGATTTCTCAAAAAGCAACCGATATTTCTGCTCTAAGTTTTGATTGGCCTTTCTGCAGCTATTCTTATTATCGAAGGTGGAATTATTATCCATATACCTAATATTCAAAGAAATTGAGATAAATCTCGCTTGATGAAGTTAAGGCATATTCAAATTAAAAGCAAGTTTTAAAGCGATTATGTTAAAACACAGCGCTTGCAATCCTTGCTATATTATCGGATTTGCCCATAGTATAGAAATGTATGGCAGGCACATTGGCACTCCTAAGTTCCTTTGCCTGATTAATTGCCCACTCTATACCCAATTCATACACCTCGCGGTTGGACTCACATTTCTCCACTGCACTAACAAGTTCTTGCGGAATTTGAACGCCAAACACCTTGGGTAACAAACTAATATGCTCTTTAACTGATATTGGTTTAATACCAGGAATAATTGGCACTTTAATGCCTGCATTCCTACAGTTCTCTACAAATTTAAAATACTTTGAGTTATCAAAGAAGAGCTGAGTAACTATGTAACTTGCACCGGCATCAACCTTTGCCTTTAGATGTTTAATGTCCGATTCAAAATTGGGGGACTCAGGGTGTTTCTCCGGATAACCGGCAACTCCAATGCAGAACTCAGTTTGCTTGGGAGTCTCCATAAGATTCTCAAGGTAGATGCCCTTGTTCAACTTTTCAACCTGACGCACCAAATCCACAGCATATCTATGCCCTCCCCTCTTGGGTTCAAACTTTCCAGTTATCTTATCGGCATCGCCACGCACAACTAAAACGTTCTGGATTCCAAGAAAATCCAAGTCTATAAGCGCATCCTCGGTTTCGTGAGAATCGAAACCACCGCAGATTAGGTGTGGAACAACATCAATATTGTATCGCTGCTGAATTGCTGCCGAAAGACCAACTGTTCCTGGTCTGCGGCGCACTTTTACTGGCTCTACACCACCAAAAGGATCGGGTCGATAAACGACCTCTTCCTTGTGGTATGTAATATTTATGTATGCTGGATTGAACTCAACCAACTTATCGATGCTATCGAAAATAGTTTGAATGTTATGCCCCTTTAACGGAGGAAGCAACTCAAACGAGAATAAGGTTGATTTCGACTTTTTTAGTATGTCTATTACTTTCATTTCTTGTAAGGTTAATCGTTAATCTGTAATTTTTTAGGTCCTTCACTGCATTCAGGATGACAGACTCCAGTCGGATGTCTAACGTCTGAAATCTATCATCTGACATCTATTTATAGGCCAAATAAGTTGGAATAAACTTCTCAACTTCCTCAACGCTCAACTCCAAGCGATGTGCATAATCACGAACCTGTTCCTGCGATACTTTCCCAACTGTAAAGTACTTGGATTCAGGATGCGAGAAATAGTACCCTGCAACCGAGGCTCCTGGATTCATTGCCAAATTCTCAGTTAAGGTCATTCCAGTGTTCTGAGTTACGTTCAGTAAATCAAAAATAAACTGTTTACCTCGATGGTCAGGGCAAGCAGGATAACCCGGTGCGGGACGAATGCCACTGTAACGCTCCGACAGAATCTGCTGTAAGGTCAAATCCTCGGCTGGGCTGTAAGCCCATATCTCACTACGAATCTTTTGGTGCAATAATTCTGCAAAGGCCTCAGCAAGCCTATCCGCAATAATTTTTACCATTATTGACTTAAAATCGTCGCCGGAGGAACGGTACTTTTCGGCCAACTCATCCGCTCCGTGACCAACTGTTACTGCAAAGCATCCAACCCAATCGTTCTTTGAGCCAACAGGTGCAATAAAATCCGACAAACAGAGGTTTGGCACACCATCGTCCTTCTTCTCCTGATTACGCAATTGGAAAAACTTGGACTTTATCTCCTTTCTCGATTCATCAGAAAAGATAAAAATATCATCGCCGCTTGCTGCTGCTGGAAAAACTCCAACAACACCTGAGGCCTTTAGCAATTTCCCCTCAACAATCTCATCGAGCAAAGCATTAGCCTCATCGAACAAACGCTTTGCCTCCGCGCCTTTTAACGGGTCGTTGAATATCTCGGGGTATTTACCATTGATATCCCACGAAAAGAAATAGAAAGTCCAATCGATATACTCTCTTATCTCCTTCAAAGAGTAATCATCGAACCTGATAATCCCAGTTTGCTTAGGAACAGGTGGATTATAGGCGCTCCAATTCAATTTCAAGGAATTGCGACGAGCATCATCCACCGAAATCAAAGATATATTTCTAGCGCTATAGGTTTCTCGCAACTTAGCGTAATTATCTTTCACCTGATTAATGTATGCGGGACGCTTTTCGTCACTCAAAAGATTAGCCACAACACCGCTGGCCTGCGATGCATCCTTAACGTGAACCACTGCCCCAGAATAGCCAGTATCTATCCTTAGCGCAGTATGCAATTCCGAAGTGGTTGCACCTCCAATAAGTACTGGAATTTTGATATTATTTCGTTCCAGTTCTCTAACCACGTGCGACATTTCATCGAGTGAGGGAGTTATAAGTCCACTCAGTCCCAAAATATTGGCTTTATTCTTCACAATCTCCTCAATAATTCTCTCCACTGGAACCATTACTCCCAAATCGATAATTCGGTAACCGTTACAGGCCAACACAACACCCACAATATTTTTTCCGATATCGTGAACATCACCCTTGACAGTGGCAAGCACAATTGTGCCTTTCTGTGCTTGGTTTTGCTCAAGTTCAGCAGTGCCATTCAGGTAAGGTTCAAGAACTGCCACGGCAGCCTTCATTACCCTTGCGCTTTTTACAACCTGAGGAAGAAACATTTTTCCTGAGCCAAATAGATTGCCAACTTCGGCCATTCCGTCCATCAAAGGGCCTTCAATCACGCTAATTGCAGAGCCCAAATTACGATATGCCTCGTTGGTATCGTCAACTATAAAATCGGTAATTCCCTTTACAAGTGAGTGCTGCAAACGTTTAGCCACCGGCTCGTTACGCCACTCCTGAATTTTATGCTCTACAATTTTATCGTGCGAGATATTTTGAGCAAACGCAAGCAAACGTTCAGTTGCATCGCGCCTACGGTTTAAGACTAAATCCTCGGTCAACCTCAACAAATCGGGCTCAATTTCTGAGTAAACTTGCAAAAGCGATGGATTCACAATGCCCATATCCATTCCCGCATTTATGGCGTGATACAGAAAAATTGAGTGTATGGCCTCACGAATGGCATTATTCCCCCTAAACGAGAACGATAAATTGCTAACGCCGCCGCTAACCTTTGCACCAGGAAGATTTTGCTTAATCCACTTGCAAGTTTCAATAAAACTAACGGCTTGCGATGCATGTTCAACCATTCCTGTTCCAATTGCAAGAATATTGGGGTCGAAAATGATATCCTCGGGCTCATAGCCCGCAACCTGCGTAAGAAGTTTATAGGAACGCCCTGCCACAGCAATACGATGTTCGGTGGTTGCGGCCTGCCCATTTTCGTCGAAAAGCATTACCACAACTGCTGCTCCATACTGCCTTATTAGTTTAGCACGACGAATGAATTCAGCCTCGCCCTCCTTCAAACTAATTGAGTTAACTATGCTTTTGCCCTGCGTGCACTGCAAACCCGCCTCTATTGCCTCAAACCTCGACGAATCAATCATCACAGGAACTTTAGCAATATCGGGTTCCGATGCAACCATATTCAAAAACTCAGTCATTGCCTGAGGTGCATTAATAAGGGCATCGTCCATACAAATATCAATGGCCTGCGCACCGCCATCAACCTGCTCGCGTGCAACTGATATGGCCTCGGCATACTTACCATCGGCAATCAATTTTGCAAACTTTTTAGAGCCAGCCACATTGGTACGCTCGCCTATGTTCAAAAAGTTGGTATCGGGTCGTATCTCCAGCAATTCCAAACCTGATAATCGGGTATACTTTTGGATTGCAGGAACTTGTCGGGGTGAATAACTATCAACCAAACCTGCAATCTTCTCAATATGCAGGGGAGTTGTACCACAGCAACCACCAACAATATTAACCAAGTTCGACTTCAGTATTCGCTCAACAACAACTGCCATTTGCTCCGCCGATTGGTCGTACTGTCCAAGTTGATTTGGCAAGCCAGCATTTGGGTGAACACTTATTCTAAACTTTGACTTGGCCGATAGTTCCTCAATATATGGCAACAACTGCTCAGCACCAAAAGCACAGTTCAAACCAACGCTAAGCAAAGGAAAATGCGATACCGAGGTCAGAAAAGCCTCCAAGGTTTGACCAGCAAGCAAACGACCACTAACATCGGCCACAGTTGCCGAAACCATTACGGGAACATCCCGCTGCAACTCATCCAAAACATTGGATATAGCAAAAAGGGCAGCCTTGGCATTGAGTGTATCGAAAATGGTTTCGACCAAAAGAATATCAACACCACCCTCAATTAATGCCCTGACCTGCTGGCTGTAAGCCAAAACTAAATCGAAGAATGTGACAGAACGATAGCCTGGCCTATTCACATCGGGCGACATTGATGCGGTGCGATTGGTTGGCCCAATTGAACCTGCCACAAATCGTGGTTTACTGGGATTCATCGCAGTAAACTCATCGGCAACCTTTCGGGCAATCCGTGCTCCTTCAATGTTGATTTTCTCAACCCAATCCTGCATTCCGTAATCGGCCTGCGAAATAGTGGTTGCGTTGAAGGTGTTGGTCTCAATAATATCGGCACCTGCAGCCAAGTAATCGCGATGAATCGACTCAATTACATCGGGCCGGGTAAGAACCAACAAATCGTTATCGCCCTTAAGGTTCTGGGGATGATTTGCGAATAGCGAACCACGGAAATCGTCCTCCTGTAGTTTAAATCGCTGAATCATTGTTCCCATTGCACCATCCAGAACGAGGATTCGTTGG
>CAZTVB010000056.1:0-3130 GCA_964616315.1 uncultured Rikenellaceae bacterium | reverse complement strand
ATAAAAAGATTCAACTTTGGAATTAAATCCTTCACTTTTATCAGCGTTGAGAGCTTAACCTTTGCAATTACCCAACGATGCTCAGGCCCATTGTAGCGCTCAATCAATTCATAAATATCGAAAATTGAAAGGTCTACCATATCGTGGTAACGGATAAACAATTCCAGCGTAACATCAGTTGTGTATGCTGGCGGAGTAAAGAAGTTTAACTTTTTATACTCGTAACGGTAATTGTGGAAACGCGCCGAAATATCGCTTAAAACAGCAGAACCAGTTGGGAATCCACCAGCACCCTTACCAAACATAAACTGCTTATCGTAATAGGCGCCCTCAATTACAACTCCGTTGAACTCATCCTCAACATTGTAAATGTAATCGTCGGAATCAACAAGGGTGGGCAAAACAAATATGGTAAAGTTGTCGTTGTCGAGTTTTCGGAGTGTTGCAACAAGCTTAATCTTCTTCCCTTGCTCCTGAGCATAGCGAATATCGTACTTTGATAGGTTGTGGATTCCGTAACAAAACGCATCGTTAGGGTGAATATAAGTTCCAAAACCGTGTACAGTAAGAATAATCAACTTATAAAGCGCATCAAAGCCCATTACATCGAAGGCTGGGTTGCTCTCGGCAAAGCCCAAGTCCTGCGCTTTTTTAAGCGCAATATTATAACTCTCGCCGTGATTAAAAATTCGCGATAGAATAAAGTTTGATGAGCCATTCAGAATACCCCGAATTGAGGTCAGTAAATCGTTATCGTAGTACTCCTCAAGGTTACGGATAATAGGTATGCTACCACAAGCCGATGCATCGTAAAGCAAAGCGCTACCAGTTTCGCGCTGAATACGAATTAACTCATCTAAATGATGCGAAAGCATTGTTTTATTTCCCGACACAACGCTCTTACCTAGGAGCAACGCTGCTTTTACAAATTTATAGGAATCATCGGCATTATCAATCAGTTCAACCACAAGGTTGATTTCTGGGTCATCGAGAATTACGTTTGGGTCGAAAGTGATAAGTTTCTTGTCAACTGGTCGCTCCTTAAACTCCTGCTTCACGCAGATTTTCTTGATATACGCCTTTGATGCTGGCACACCCTGTAATACGTGGTAAAGCCCCTGCCCTACGGTTCCAAACCCGAACAGACCTATAACCTGACGTTGAATCAACTGATTCTCTTTAACTTGACTTTGTTTCGATTTATTTATTGATATTGTTTCCATTGTTTTTTTGTTTTTGATAGTGATAGTCTACAGTCCATATTCCACAGTTTACTGACGATAGTTCTTCGTCAATGGTCTATGGGCTATTGTCTATCAACTAAATTTCCTCATTAAAATCCCTTAAATAATTCCGAATAATTTCGGTTAGCTGCTCATACTCAATCAGAAAACCATCGTGGCAAAACTGCGAGTGAATCTCATAGTACATTGCATTTGGAATTGAGTTGGCCAAAAACTTTTGCTCCTCAACTGGGAATAGAATATCGGAATCAATTCCTACAACCAACGCATTTGCTTTAATTGAGCACAGCGCACTCTCCAGCAAACCACGTCCACGTCCCATATTATGGTTATCGAGCGTTAACGTTAAGGAGTAGTATGTATAGGCATCAAATCGTTTCACTAGCTTTTCGCCCTGATAGGTTTGATAAGTGCAAGCACGATAGTTCTCCAACAAATTATCATCCTCGTCCTGTTGGGTTATATTGTAACTACTACGGCCCCTGTAACTCAGCAGTGCTATGCTACGAGCAGCGGATAGTCCGTTTTTACCGCCATCCACCTCCTGACGAACAAAACTCTCGTCGCTAAGTAGCGCCAAGCGCTGCGATTGACTAAAAGCTTTCACCCAAGGTGACGATTTTGCAGTAGTTGCAATTAACGCAAGATGCTTTGTTGTTCCGGGAAATAAGTATTCCCACTCCATTGCCTGAAAACCACCTATGGAACCGCCAATCATCAACCAAATTCTATCTATCGACAGATGCTTTTTCACGGCATTGTTAACCCTAACAACATCTCTGAATGTAATTAGTGGAAAATCGCGTAGATAAGGTTTCCCTGTATTTGGATTGATAGACATAGCACCGGTTGTTCCATAGCAAGAACCTAAAATATTAGCGCATACAATAGGGGTTTTGTTGGGGTTAAAAACCCTTCCTTCGCCCACCATCTCGGGCCACCAATCGGCAGGATTACTGTTGGCCGTAAAGGCGTGGCAAATCCAAATTACCTTATCTGGATTCTTTGATATATCGCCAAGAATATGGTAGCGCACATTGATATCGTTAAGGCTTTCGCCGCACTCCAAAAACAACTCGCTAATACTTATATTTCCTTCTGTGATTTTCATATTTTAGACATTAGATTTCAGACGTTAGATTTCAGACTGTAGTAAATTTTATTGTCATTCTATGCGAATTCAAAAATGAGATTCCTCTCGATGTTAAGACTGACAAAAATTTACAACCATCAACGAACAACCATCAACCATCAACTCTACTAAAAGCTTGCTCAAAATCGGCAATTATATCACCAATATACTCAATTCCAACCGAAACCCTCAAAAGGTTTGGCTTTACACCTGCCGCGAGCTGCTCCTCATCCGACAATTGCTGATGAGTTGTTGCCGAAGGTTGAATAATCAGTGTTTTGGCATCGCCCACATTGGCTAAATGGCTAACCAACTTTAGACTATCCACAAACCTTGTGGTTTGATTTCCATCGCCCTTAATTGTGAATGAGAGTACTCCTCCAAAGCCATTCCTCAAATATTTTGACGCAGCTGCATGGTATGGGCTGCTCTCCAAGCCTGGATAACTAACACCCTCAACCTTAGGATGGCTTTCCAGCCATCGTGCTATGGCTAGAGTATTACTGCAATGGCGTTCCATCCTCAATGATAATGTCTCCAATCCCTGAATAAGCAGGAATGAATTGAATGGACTTATTGCAGGGCCAAAATCCCTTAAACCTTCAACCCTCGCCCTTATAGCAAAAGCAATGTTTCCGAATTGGCTTTTATCACCAAATGCATCCCAAAATACTAAGCCATGATAGCCTTCCGATGGCTCTGAGAACTGGGGAAACTTCCCATTGCCCCAATTAAAGTTTCCACCATCAATAAT
>CAZTVB010000055.1:0-10517 GCA_964616315.1 uncultured Rikenellaceae bacterium | reverse complement strand
AACAAGGAATCGTACATCGAGAAAATCACCTCACTTATTGACGATGCACAGGTTGATACTATCACCATAATGAAAATGGAAGTTCCCTGCTGTGGTGGCTTACTTCAACTTGCAAAAATGGCCATGGAGCGTGCAAAACGTAAAGTGCCAATCAAGTTGATGACCGTTGGAATTCAAGGCGATATTTTAGAATCTACCTGGGTCTAATAAACAGTTATGTGTTGTCAGTTATGTGTTGTCAGTTATGTGTTACGGGTTACTATAAAAAATGACGACTGACAACTGACAACAGACAATTAACATCTGATAACATATTTTCAAACAACTTAATAACTAATAACTTAATAACTTTCAATCATGAGCATGCTCTGTTTTCAATGCCAAGAGGCAGCAAAGGGTACAGGTTGTACAATTAAGGGTGTATGCGGAAAATCCGACGACCTAGCCAATATGATGGACCTACTAATGTTCGTAACAAAAGGTGTTAGCGTTTACAGCGTTGCACTCCGCGAACAAAAAGGGTACGAAAACCCAATAGTGAACAAGTTTGTATTCGACAGTTTGTTCACCACCATTACCAATGCCAACTTCGACAAAAAGGTTATCGAAAACCGTGTAACCAAAGGATTAGAACTTCGCGAAATGCTTAAAGCAGAAGCTGCAAAGCAAGGCGTAAAGGTTGATACATCGTTTGAAGGAACAACTTGGACATCGAGACCTGAACTGTATGAGGCAAAATCAATGACCGTAGGTGTTCTTGCCGAAACCAACGAGGATATTCGCTCGCTTAAACAACTTGTTACCTACGGTATTAAAGGTATGGCAGCCTACGTTGAGCATGCGTACAACCTAGGTCACGAGGATGTTGCAAACTACGCGTTCATGCAAAAGGCACTTGCCGATATCACCAAAGATTTATCGGTTGATGCATTGGTTGGTCTTACCCTTGAAACTGGTAAACTTGGCGTTAATGCAATGGCATTACTCGATAAGGCAAATACCACCAGCTATGGTAATCCTGAGATTACAAAAGTTAACCTTGGCGTGAGAAACAATCCTGGTATCCTTATCAGCGGGCACGACCTAAAGGATATGGAAGAGCTACTTGCTCAAACCGACGGAACTGGAGTTGATGTTTACACCCACAGCGAGATGCTTCCTGCAAACTACTACCCTGCTTTCAAGAAATACAAACATTTTGTAGGAAACTACGGTAGCAGCTGGTGGCATCAACGCGAGGATTTCGAAACCTTCAACGGTCCAATCCTTTTCACCACAAACTGTATTGTTCCTCCATCAAATAGTGCAAACTATAAGGATAGAGTATTCACCACAGGTTCTGCTGGTTACCCAGGAAGCAAGCACATTGCCGACCGCGTAGCAGGTAAACAAAAAGATTTCTCGGAGATTATTGCATTAGCAAAAACCTGCAAAGCTCCAACCGAAATTGAAACTGGCGAAATTATTGGTGGATTTGCTCACGCACAGGTATTCGCATTGGCCGATAAAGTTGTTGATGCAGTTAAGAGTGGCGCTATCCGTAAGTTCATTGTAATGGCTGGTTGCGACGGTAGAATGAAGGACCGCGATTACTATACTGAGTTTGCACAAAAACTTCCAAAGGATACCGTTATTTTAACAGCAGGTTGCGCTAAGTACCGCTACAACAAACTTCCTTTAGGCGATATAGGTGGAATTCCACGTGTACTTGACGCTGGTCAGTGTAACGACTCTTACTCATTGGCAGTTATCGCCCTTAAGCTAAAAGAGGTGTTCCAGCTAAACGATATCAATGAGTTACCAATTGCTTACAATATTGCTTGGTACGAGCAAAAGGCTGTGATAGTTCTTCTTGCACTTCTTTACCTAGGCGTGAAGAATATCCACCTCGGCCCAACATTGCCCGCATTCCTATCGCCAAACGTAGCAAAAGTTTTGGTTGAGAACTTTGGAATAGCAGGAATTACAACTGTTGATGAGGACATCAAATTATTAGTAGGATAATTCATTTAACATCAAACCCTGTCAGGACTCCAAACCCTGGCAGGGTTATACACTTTACCGCAATGGACAATAAAATAGTATGCAACTGTATGGAAATTACATACGGCCAAATTGTAAAAGCAATCAACGAAAAGGGTTGCAAAACTTTCGAGGATATTAAGCGCGAAACCGAAGCAGGAACTGTTTGTGGTTGTTGCGAGGATGATATCAACGACATAATTAAGGAACACGCTAAATAGGACAACAATGACAGAGATTAAAGCAACGCATTTATCAACAGCTATTTTTAAGGACACCCCTCATAAAGTAGATGTTCGACAAATGTACAGCCAGCCCGATGCACAGGCAATGCATATTACCCTGCAACCAGGCGAATCGCTCAAACCACATAAAACCCCAGTTGATGTGTTTTTCTACATACTAGAGGGCACTCCAACTGTTCATATTGGCGATAATTCTACAGTTTTCATAAAGGATACATTAGTTGAAAGTCCAAAAGAAATTGTACACTACCTAAGCAATAGCAGCAATGAAATAGCACGAATACTTGTGGTAAAAACGCCAAATCCACAAAACTCAACAAAAGTGCTGTAATCTTGTTATATTTTTATAACTCACCCACTTGGGTTGAAAAACAAAACACTATGACAAACGAATTTCCAAAAGGAGCAAAATTCAACTTTGCAACCGAAGTTGACTATAGCAATGGTGGAATTGTAAGCAAAAATGTGCTTAAACGCCCCACAGGCAACATATCACTTTTCGCTTTCGATAAAGGTGAAGGTTTAAGCGAACACACAGCTCCATTCGATGCAATGGTTCAGGTTATTGAAGGTAAAGCAACAATCATTATTGGTGGTAATCCTCACGATTTGGTTGCAGGCGAAACCATAATTATGCCGGCCAATATCACTCACGCACTACAGGCTACTGAACGTTTCAAGATGGTGCTAACGATGATTAAAGAGTAACAACTATACCTTATATTTTAAAAGGAATTGTAGCAATGAGAAAATTGCTACTTCTCACTTTTTTTACCTACCAAACAATACTTACCAACAAAATGACCCGCCTTTACTCAGCCTTTAGGAAATACCACAAATGGCCAGCGCTTATTTTCACAATTTTCTTTATATTCTTTGCCATTTCTGGAATCCTGATGAATCATCGCGAACTAATCAGTTCAATTGATATCAACAGAAAGTATCTACCTAACGATTACGAACTTCAAAACTGGAACTTAGCTTCCGTAAAGGGTACAAAAAACTTAAATTCCGATACTATATTCTTCTATGGTGGCGCTGGAATTTGGATTACAAGCCAAAATTTCAGCAGTTGGACACCGTTTATGGATGGAATCCCAAGCGGTTCAGACAATAGGAAGATATTTGATTTTGAAATATCTAGTAAAGGAAGTTTTTTTGCTGCAACGCGATTTGGTTTGTACCATCTCAACAAATCACAACAACTATGGATTAAGTGCCAACTCCCAAAAAACGATGAATTCGTTACAGGTATCGAAATTGTTGATTCAACTATCTACTTAACAACTCGAAACAGTTTATACACTGCGAATGATGTTGATGGCAGTTTTAAATTCACCAAAACTGAACTAATTCCACCAACAGGAGATAAACCTAACATCAGCATCTTCAAGTTATTCTGGATTATTCACAGTGGCGAAATACTTGGAATATCAGGTAGAGTTATTGTTGATATTGTTGGATTAGTTATGCTGTTCCTTAGCATTACAGGTTTAATCTATTTCATATCACCCAAAATAGTAAAGCGGGTAAAGGGCAGATTTAGGCTGAGAAGAACCAAGCAGGCAACTAAGTTTTCGTACAAATGGCATCTAAAAGTTGGGGCTATATCTGCATTATTACTAGTGGTAGTTAGCTTTACAGGAATATTTCTCCGACCACCATTCCTGCTGTTTGTTGTAAGTGGCAATATAAATCATTCCGAAAATTCTGCTCAAAAAAACGATATTTTCTGGCACGATAAACTACGTGATATTAAATACGATAAAGTGAGGAAACAATTCCTTATCGCCACTTCCGACGGAATTTTTTATGGGAAAGAATTAAACGAACCTCTCTGCAAATTCAAAAACGAACCACCAATCAGCGTAATGGGAATCAATGTTTTTGAAATATTGGAGAATGGCGATTACTTAATAGGTAGTTTTAGCGGTGCATTCCAATGGAATACCAACAATGGAAAAACCTACAACTACATTACAGGCCAAGAGGTTGTGCCAACAAACAGTTTATCGTCGCCGTTTGGGAGCGTTGCTGTTTCGGGATACTCGAAAATCAACAACGATGAGTATTTTTTCGATTACGACAACGGCGTTTTACCTATGAGAGCGAATCAGAAAGACATTGCAATGCCCAAATTTGTGAAGAACTCATATAGGTTTCCCTTGTGGAATCTGGCACAGGAGTTCCATACTTGTCGTATATACTCTCCAATTATTAGTAGTTTCTACATTCTGATTGTACCGTTTGCAGGAATATCATTGATAATTATCACTATCACAGGATTTGCAATGTGGCTCATTAAAAGAAGAGGCAAGAAGCAGCAAGCTCAACTTTAGATTGATTCTAAGTACATATTTAACTATATTAGCACAACCAAACCTAAACCAAACGCTGTATGAAGCAAAAATTAAAGGCAATCATACAACACCTAAGCCCTCCAGCAAAATGGCGCATTCCTGTGATTATTGTTGCTGGAATTTTTATGGGCACCGCGGCCTTTGCATTTTACACATCCCGAGCGTGGTCTTACATTTCCGATGACCCCGCAACCTGCGTAAACTGTCATATTATGAGAACGGAGTACGTTACTTGGCATCACTCCTCGCATCGCGAAGTTGCCACTTGTAACGATTGCCACGTTCCACACGACAATGTTTTCCGCAAATACTACTTTAAGGGTGCAGATGGTATGCGTCACGCAACTATTTTTACGCTTAACACTTATTCGCAATCAATTACAATGCTTGCACCAGGACGTACAGTTGTACAGGAAAACTGCATTCGCTGTCACGGTAATTTAACCGAAATGGTTAAAGCCAATGTTACTTACAACCAAACTGTTGAAGGCAATGGCCGTTTGTGCTGGGATTGCCATCGCGATGTACCTCACGGGCGCGTTAAGAGCCTTTCATCAACTCCATTTGGGAATGCACCTGTGCCAAAATCTGACACCCCCGAATGGCTTAAAAAACTAATTAAGTAAACCCAAACCAAATCAATATGAAAACCTCACTAAGCAAAAAAATAGAACAACGCCCTTGGATTGGCTGGGCGCTTTTCCTAGGTACAATGTCTGTTGTTTTTGTGCTTGGATTACTTGCTGCAAGTATTGTTCAGCGCAGAACCGAGGCTAACTTAATGAATCAGCCCAAGTACGATTTAGCCGAGTTTGAACCACGTAACGAAGTTTGGGGGCTTGCATATCCACGCGAGTACCAAACATACTCGCAAATGGCCGACACTTCGTTCCATTCAAAATATAACGGAAGTGCCATTCGCGATGTCCTTGAGGAAGACCCCAGAATAGTTGTGATTTTTGCTGGTTATGCATTTGCAAAAGATTACAATCAACCACGTGGTCACATTTATGCTGTAAAAGACATACAGAATACATTGAGAACAGGAACACCTCAAGATGAACACGAAGGACCACAGAACTCCAGTTGTTGGGCATGTAAAAGTCCTGATGTGCCAAGAATCTTCACCCAAACATCCCCTGCCGATTTTTACAAAACAAAATGGTCGGCAATGCTATCGGAAATTGTAAACCCTATAGGCTGTGCAAACTGCCACGAACCCAAAACGATGAATCTACGTTTCTACCAACCTGCTTTTGTAGAGGCATTCCAACGACAAGGAAAAGATGCAACGAAATCGACACTAAACCAAATGCGTACAATGGTTTGTGCACAATGCCACGTGGAGTACTACTTTAAAGGCGATGGCAAATACGTTACATTCCCTTGGGATAAAGGTATGGATATGGAACAAATTGAGGAGTACTACGATTCATACAACTTCTCGGATTGGACTCATGCTATAAGTAAGGCACCAATAATTAAAGCACAGCATCCAGACTTCGAACTATTCCAGCACAGCATTCATTACCAACGTGGTGTATCATGCGCCGATTGCCATATGCCTTATAACACCGAGGGTAGCCAAAAAATTACCGACCATAAGGTTCAAAGTCCACTGAACAATATGGAAGCATCATGTATGGTTTGCCATCGTCAATCTAAAGAGGAATTAATTAAAAATGTATACGATAGGCAGGATAAGGTTTACAAGGAAAAGATTGCGCTAGAAGATATGCTCGTAAAAGCACACTTCGAGGCAAAATTTGCCTGGGATAAGGGTGCAACCGAAAAGATGATGGAACCAGTAATGAAACTTATCCGTCAGGCACAATGGCGCTGGGATTTTGTGGCTGCAAGCCACGGAGCACCGTTCCACGCACCTCTTGAGTGTATGCGTATTATTGCCGACGGAATGAATAAAGCATCAAATGCAAGACTAGAACTCTCCAGAATCCTTGCCGATTTAGGCCACAACAAGCCAGTTGAACTACCCGATATTAGCACAAAGGATAAAGCCCAAACCGCCATTGGCCTAGATATGAACAAACTAAAATCGGAAAAAAAAGCTTGGAAAGAAACCAAACTGCCCGAATGGTTAAAGAAAGCTGAGGAACGTCAAAAACAAATGCCTTTACCTGCCAAAATAATGTAGGACAATATGAAAATGAGACAATTTGATTATTTGAAAATTTTTAAAAGATAAAATAAACTTTTGAATTTAGCCTTTTGACATTATGAATCATGAACAAAATACCAAGGGAAAGCCAATTTGGTCTTTCCCTTGGAGTTATAAGGAAGGGTTTATCTTTGCCTTAGGATTTTTGGTTGTTGGTTTTTTAATGGAAACCGTTAATCCTTTACACCACTATATTCCTCCACACTACCCGTACAACCTTATCTACATTGCCATTCTTGTTATAACAATAGCAGCAAGCACTTTGTGGCGTAACAAACCAGTTGTTGTTTGGTTATCGTCCATAAAATCGTCAATCCCTGCTATTATTCTTTTCTCGTTTCAGGTATTCTTGCTCGCAGTAATTCCCCAAAAACAAGCGGAAATGCCTGCCGGATTACATATCATAACACGGACATGGTATTTTGCTCTATCTGCATTGTATTTAACAATTACTCTTGGCTTTACCATTGCAAAAAGGATTTATCCCTTCACCTTTACCAATATTGCATTCACATTGAATCATCTTGGTTTATGGCTTTGTATTGTTGCAGGATTATTAGGGTATGGCGATAAACAAGAGGTTAATATGCAAGTAAACACTAATCAACTTGTATGGTACGGTGAAAATCTGAAAGGTAAAAATGTAGAATTACCAATTGCCATTAAACTGGAGAAATTTATTGCTGAATACTACACACCAAAAGTTTCATTGATGGTTCGTGGAGTTGAATCACCAATTCTTCCAAAAAATCACCCTGATATCGCAATGGATAGTAATTTTAACATCGAAGGTGTTAACGTTAAGGTTCATCAGTACTACCAAAAAGCCTATATCTCTGACAGTGGATTTATTGATGCTCGAGGAGTCCCTTTTACTGGCCCAGCGGCCTTAGCGGAGGTTTCAACCAAAAATGGACATTCCGCAAAGGGCTGGATAGCTCCAGAGTGTGCATCATTTGCGGAACGATACCTAACAATTAATGAAGATACTATTCTTAGGCTACTCCCTGCTGAGCCTAAATACTACGCCTCAGATATTCTACTATACACAAAAAGTGGAATTACTGAGCAAAAGCACAGAATAGAGGTGAATTCTCCTTTAAAAGTTGATGGATGGTTTGTTTATCAGTACGGCTACGACAATAGGGCTGGGGCAGACTCGAACTACAGCATTTTCCTAGCAGTTTACGATCCTTGGTTGAATGTGGTATATGCTGGTATGCTGATGATTCTGCTTGGAACAATCCTTATGTCATTTAACTATCTCAATAAAAATCAGCATTAATTATCTAATGTCTTCTGTCTAATTTCTAACGTCTGAACCATGTGGCAATTATTTAATTATATATCAGTAACAACAATAATCCTTTGGGTATTAAGCATCGCCATTGTTTTAATCCCAAAATATTCTGTGCAGTTTCGTAAGGTTGGTTTATTCACCTCTTTAATAGGAACTATTCTTTTAGTCGCATTTATTGTAGGACTTTGGGTTACACTTGAGCGTCCACCAATGCGTACAATGGCAGAAACAAGGCTATGGTACTCACTATTCGTTAGCATTGTAACTTGGATTATCTACCTTAAAACAAGCAACAAAGCGATGTTTGTACTTGGATACATAATGTCCATTGTGTTCCTCTTCGTTGATATTATTCATCCAGAATACCAAAGTAAATCGTTAATGCCAGCGCTACAGAGTTACTGGTTCATCCCTCACGTTGTGGTGTATATGATATCCTATGCAATACTTGGTGCAGCAAGCATATCAACATTAAAGGCTTTCTTCTACTACAGAAAAAATAATGAAATAGAGAAAGATATTGAACTATCTATGCAGTTGGTTTATCCCGGCTTTGCATTCCTAACATGGGGAATGCTACTTGGTGCATTTTGGGCAAAAATTGCGTGGGGAAATTACTGGGCATGGGATCCTAAGGAAACTTGGGCTTTGCTAACCTGGTTTTTCTATCTAATACTAATTCACATCCATAAATTTTTACCTAACAAAAAGAAACTCATCATAACACTGTTGGCAATCTCTTTTATCGTTTTAATCATTACATGGATGGGAATAAAATATATGCCAACAGGAATACAGAGTGTTCACGTTTATGGAGGGTAACTGGTGTTTTAACAAACGGTTTCAAATTAAAACCAATCAATTTGTTAGCAAATTCTTTCAATAAAATTTCCAGATATTCGAAAAACCATTACTTTTGCGACTGCTTTGATTATAAACACAAATTATTGATATATGGCAAAAGATAAAAAGAATGTACAACCAGACACAGTTGAATCGCTGGATAATGCATTGACAAGATCGGAACAATTCATTGAGAAAAACCAAAAGAGTTTAACTGTTATAATAGTTGCTATACTTGTTATTGTAAGTATCTATTTTGGATACAAACGCTTCTACCTTGCACCTATGGAGAAGGAAGCGCAATCGCAAATCTATGCTGCTGAGTATAATTTTGAGAAGGACTCATTTAAGTTGGCTTTAAACGGTAACGATAATGATATGGGATTTCTTTACGTTGCTGACAAGTATAGCATGACAAAAACAGGCAACCTTGCAAACTATTACGCAGGTATTTGTTATCATAAGTTGGGAGAGTACCAAAAAGCTATAGACTTTCTTAAAAAGTTTGATGCTGGTGATTTGCTTGTTACCCCTGTGGCATATGGCGCTATTGGCGATTGCTATGTGGAACTTAACCAACTTAAGGACGGTGCTAAATACTACGAAAAAGCAGCAGTTTTTAGCGAAGATGAATTTACGGCGCCTATTTTTCTTAAAAAGGCCGGTATGGTTTATGAAGAATTAAAAGAGAACGAGAAAGCGCTTAAATTATTCTCAATAATCAAAGAAAAATATCCAAAAAGCCAAGAGGCAAGAGAAATTGAGAAGGATATCGCACGGAACAATACAATTCTTGAAAAATAATTTCTACTACTATAACAAATAGGGTGTCAGTATTTTGGCACCCTTTTTTATTGCAATTAATAATTTGAATTAACTTTATAGTCGAAAAATACTAATACTATGTCAACTAAAAACAAAAACCTATCAGCTTATAACCCCGAAGAAATCCCTTCGGCAAAGAAAATGAAGTTTGGTATTGTTGTATCGGATTGGAACGATGCTGTTACCCATACACTACTCGATGGAGCCTATAAAACCCTTATAGAGCATGGTGCAAAGGAAGAAAATATACTAGTAAAACATGTACCTGGCACATTTGAGTTAACTCTTGGTGCTCAATTTATGGCCGAATATGCCGATTTGGATGGAGTAATATGTCTTGGTTGTGTTATACAAGGCGAAACCCGTCATTTCGATTTCATTTGTCAGGGAGTTACCCACGGCATAACGGAGTTAAATATGAACTACAATATTCCATTCATATTTGGAGTACTTACCACCAATGACATGGAGCAAGCAAGGGATAGGGCTGGTGGAAAGCATGGCAACAAGGGTGTTGAAGCGGCTATTACTGCAATAAAAATGGCTGCGTTGCAACGCGATATGGAGGAATTGGAGGGATAGGCGGATTTATCATTTAGATTAGTTTCTTTTATCGCGGAATTAGTCAAAAAGAGTCGTCACAAAATTTTGTGACGACTCTTTTAGTTATTGTGTAGATTGTGTATTTAAATAATCAGATGATAGGTTTTGTTTGTATGGTATAATGCAGATTTACATAGTAT
>CAZTVB010000054.1:0-10567 GCA_964616315.1 uncultured Rikenellaceae bacterium | reverse complement strand
ATCTAATTATGGAATACAGAGAGGAAAAGGGACTTCCTAAAATTCCACTTTCTCCTTCTTTGACATTAGTTGCGCAAACACATGTTAAAGATTTAGTTATTAATAGACCCAACGACGATATTAACTGCAATATGCATAGTTGGTCTTCAAAAGGTTCATGGTCTGCATGTTGTTACACTAGAAATCATTCAAAAGCCAGCTGTATGTGGAATAAGCCTAGAGAACTGACCAAGTATAAAGGTAATGGTTATGAAATTGCACATTGGAGTTCAGCAGGGGCAAGTGCTGAAAGTGCAATATTTGGATGGAAAGAGAGTCCTGGTCACAATGCTGTAATTATAAATGAAGGCAAGTGGTCAGAACAATGGAATGCAATAGGAATCGCTATTTATATGGAATATGCAGTTATTTGGTTTGGACATGAAGTTGATAATAATTAGTATCAACTTGGATGGTATTTCTAAAATGGCTGGAGTTTAATGCGTGGTTGAATATATTAATCGCGATAAATCTTCCACTATCCAGTAGATAATTTCAATGAATTTTCTTTATAATCATTTTGATTATCTCAGTTATTAAGCAGATTTTTTTCTTAATTCTCTCAATCTTATAGCTGCTTGTAATCCATCAATTTTTATGTAGGTTAAAAAAGCCTTTACGCTTTTGTGTCCTGATATTTTCATTAACTCCTCTGCTGGAAATCCTGCCAGGTACATATTTGTGCAAAAGGAACGTCTGCATGTATGAGATGACATTAACTCATATTTCATATAAACTTCTTTAATCTGCTTGATTCCCTTTTTATATACAATCTCATGCTGTTGTTTTAAGCCAGCTAGTCCCCCAATATCCTTTAACCCTTTATTGAAATCGTCTAGGTTTATTTTGGGTAATTTTAGATTGTACTTATTGAGTATGTCGGGAACATAATCTATTATAGGTATCGTAACGGATTTATGCACTTTTTTCTGTGTGGTTTGAATCATCCCCGATATTAAATCAATGTTGGCACTAGTTAAGGTTGATAGATCGGAATACCTTAAACCTGTATAACACCCAACAATAAAAAGATCTCTAATTTGTTCCAGATCAGGCCGACCTGCTAAGTCAAGGTCGTAGATAGTTCCCAATTCTTTTTCAGTAAGGTATATGTGGTCAACTTCCTCTCTAATAGTTTTAAAAGGCTTTAAATCAATAGAAGGTATGACCTTTTTGGTTATCCTATCCCTTACAAAAGCTTTAAGGTTTTTGATTTGTTTACCTATGGTATTATTTTTTAGACCCACGGTTCCATCCTTTTGTATTGCAGTGTAACTTAAGTAGTCAACAAACTCATTGTAGAATACAATATTTAGATTTCTGAATGTAATAGGTTGTGAGGAGTGCTCTTTAAAGTCAGTTAAATGCTTTTTAAGGGAATTGTAATCTTTTATTACATCATTAACAACCTTGGTCTTCTTTTCCTCTATGTACTTATCCAGTTGTAAGAATAAGTCAGTTCTTGTTGTTAGCGTTTCATACTCTTTATTCTTGGATAGTTCAAGAAGCACATACTCAACAGTTGGTTCAATAATATTATCAGTTGCATATGTCAAAATGTTCCCAATTCGGGTCATTAAGGATACAAGTTCTTTATCAATTACTTCGAAATTGGGGCAAGATTTTTTAATCCATTTTTTCTTAAAGTCCCAATGTTCATTGGCAACTGAGTAGTGTAATGGGATTAAGGTTCGCTTAATCCGATTGTAATTGTATCGAACATAAATTGGAACTTCTCCATTTTTTGTGTTGTAATTTGCCTTTACATACGGATAAAACCTTTTCATATATTATAGTTTTTCGTGTTGCATTTGTGTTGCAAATTACTAAAAAACTATTAAAAAACATATAAAATAGAGAAAAAATAAATTTGTATATTGTTGAAGTATAGTTATTTGTGTAAAATTAGGTAAAGATAAATAAAGTAAAATGCGTCCCGTCCGGACCGCCAATGCAACGTTAAGCCTCTGAGAAATCAGAGGCTTTTTTGTTTTTTCAAAGGCCAATCTCAATAAAAAAATAATATGGATATATCTGTGTACGTTTTTAAAATAAGAAAGCCGACGAAACTCGTCAGCTTATCCTATTTGGTATTGGTGTGATATGTCTATTTCCAGGATTTAATCATAAAAAGCATAATTAAACCAAAAATTTCCAAACGGCCAAGAAGCATATCAAATGAAAGAACTGCAATTGCAGCATCGGGTAGGTTGGAGTAGTTTGTCATTGAGCCAACAAGGCCAAACCCCGGGCCAGCATTTCCCATAGTTGCAGCAGATGCCGATAGTCCTGTGAGCAAATCGATACCCATTGCGGCTAACGTCAATGTGCTTATAAGTAGAACAACTACATATAATACGATAAAAAGGATAACAGAGTTTACAACCTCATCGCCAACGATAATTTTTCCCAACCGAACAGGAATAACTGCTTGAGGGTGTTGAACCTTTAGGATTTGACTTTTTAATGCTTGAAAGAAAATAACCATTCTATCCAGTTTCATTCCACCTGCGGTTGAGCCAGAACAGGCACATTGAATGGTGAAAAATATTATTATTCCTATAGAAAGTGGAGGCCATATGGATGAATCGGCATTGGCAAAGCCTGTAGTTGTTGATAGCGATACAACTTGGAATGCTGCATACCGAAAACAATCGCCCCAATTATCATAATTTTTGCCATGTAAGTTAATTGCTACAATTGTAATACCTATTATGGTTACAAAAAAGTAATACTTGACTATTGGGGAGTTGAAAATATTGTTCTTTTTGAGGGTTAAAGTGCTGAATATTAATCCGAAGTGCATGCCCGATATGAACATGAAAATAATGATGGTAATATCAATTGGTACGCTATTATAGTACGCTAAACTTGCATTTTTTGTAGAAAATCCTCCTGTTGCAATTGTGGCAAAAGCATGGTTTACTGCATCAAATAGGCTCATCCCGAATACCATTAGTAGAATGATTTGAGCAATATTTAATCCTATGTAAACCAATAGTATGATATTTAGCATTTTACGTGTCCTAAATTTAAAATGCTCTTGGGCTAAAGGTGAGATTTCCATTTTGGATAGTGTCATTTGCGCTTTTCCTAAAGAGGGAAGAATCACAAGCATAAATACAACAATACCCATTCCGCCAATGAAGTGCATAGATGACCGCCAGAATAGTAATCCGTTTGGAAGGGCTTCTATATTATTCAGGATTGTTGCCCCAGTAGTAGTATAACCCGAGACACTTTCAAATAACGCTTTAACTAACGTAAATTCACCGCCCCAAAGCAATAGTGGTAACATTCCAATAAAACAGGAGATGATCCAGCTTAAAACGACTACAAAATAGGCTTCCTTATTGGATAGGTTGCTGGCTTTTGGGACGAACACTAAAGGGAATAATCCCATTAAGGATGTAATAAGGAAAGTATAAAGTAGTGGTTGTTGTCCGCTATCATTATTATATAAGGAAATAAAATACGATAGCAAGATGAATGCTGCATTAAGAAGCATTACTAACCCTATATATCTTAAAACAATATGAGGCCTCATATCAATTCTTTTGAATACTTTTTATGGTGGTAAGATTCTTTACCGCTTCTTTAAGCTCATTCATTTCATCTTTGGTTTCAATATTGACATCGAAGGGTTTCTTGAACTTTACAAAATCATTGATACTTTTTGTAATTCTAATAATAGGCTTAAGCATATAGTAGGAAATCATATAGTTGAATATGATCGAGAAGATTATACTTGTAATAACTACTAGTAATCCTGGAAGAATAGTTCTGTAAGGACTTTTTTGCAAAAGGGTTGCTGTTTGGTTTAAGTTCTGCTGGTTTATAGTCAGTAGATCGTCTATTTTATTTTGAATAACCCATATTCTGGGTTGAATGTCATTTATATAGAGCGATATGTTGTGATTTTTATTGTTGATAAAATCAGAGGCTAAAGGAGTGTAACCTGAGAATGCTATGGCAATAGAATCAACAAGGTTTATCTCGCCAGGTACAGTAAGATTGTTTGCTGCCTTACGGATTGATTCTTCAAACTCACCTTTCGATTCATTAAAAAGAGAATTTGCTTTTTCGATATCTCTATTTACTGCCATTATAAGGGCTTTCTTTTGTTTTTCGAGACTCGAGGACATCTCTCTGGAGTAATCTATACTTCTGTAGTTGTCGTTTAAAAGTTGGTTAACGGAGTTTCCTAGTTTAGTGAGTTCGTAAATTGATATTAAGCCCGAAATAACTAGTAGCGATGCTAGGATTACAAATCCTGTAATAATCTTCAGTCTAATTCCCATGGCAAAAAATTTTTACAAAAGTATATCAATCTATTCAAGATTGGTTTAAAAAGGCAAGAATCTTTTTAAAACTCAATAAATCATCAATTTTATCTAAATTTATAAATATTTTCAATGGTATACCGCAAGAAATTGATTTGGATGTTGTCATAATAGCATCTTAATTCTGTTAAATGGACGATTGTATTTTAGTTCAAAAAGTTATAGATGATAACGACCATAAGGCTTTTGCCGAGCTTATGGAGAAGTATCAGCGCATGGTGGTTACCACCTGCCGGGGTTTTGTAACATCGTACCACGAGGCGGAGGATTTGGCTCAGGATGTTTTTGTTGAGCTATACGAGTCGTTACCGGGCTTTAGAAAGGAATCGAAATTATCGACTTGGATTTACCGAATTGCTGTAAACAAATCGTTGAACCATTTAAGGAAGAAGAAGCGCGAAACATCAATTTTTAACCTGAACCTATTCCATAAAAGCGATGGTAAAGATACATCGTTTCAGATAGCTTCGACAGACGATACAGAGGCCGATTACAGCATCGTATCGTCGGAAAACAAAAAACTACTGAAGGAGGCCATAAATAAGTTGCCCGAAAATCAGCGAGTGGCAATTATCCTTAGCAAGTACCAGGATTTATCGTATAAGGAGATTGCCGAGGTTATGGATGTGTCAATATCGTCGGTGGAGTCTTTGCTATTCAGGGCTAAAACCAATTTGCGAAAATATTTGGTCGATTATCAAAAAAAATAAAGTTTCACCGCAAGTTTTTAAAATAATGATTGTCAAACTACAAAACAATAAAACAATGAACTGCAAGGATACAAATAAGTTAATGCTTCAATTTCTAGATGGTGAGCTGAGCGCAGAAAAAACATCGGAGATTAAAGAGCATTTGATGGTTTGCAGTGATTGCAGCAACGAACTAAACAGGGTTAAGCAACTGTATAGTTTGATTGATACGGAAAAGAATGAATTTTTGCATAACCCTTACCTGTCATCTAAGGTGCTAAATAGAATAAAGGATGATAAGGAGCAAGAGTCGATTCTTTTTAAACCAATGCGTTACGCTTTGATTGCCTCTCTATCGGCTGCTGCGGTATTTGTTGGGATTATAATGGGTTCTTTTTTTTCCAACGTTAACTCCAATATAGCTCAGTCCGATACCGATGAGTCTATAGAGCTATTAGCCGATGAGTATTTTCCAACATCGAGCAATAATATTTACGAAATTCAACTTGAAGAAACAGAAAACAATAAATAGCCATGAACTTTTTAACAAAAACACGATTCTTGGTAATCGTAATAATAATAGAAACTGTTTTATTGGTAACAATTTTTGCAACGTTTGGGTACCGATATTACAGTTACAATCAGGATAGACGCGAGTATCGTGAATCTAGAAAAGATAGAACCGAGCAACCTCGCGATTTTATGGCGAGAGCCTTAAACCTTACACCTGAGCAAAAGGATGACTTTAGAATGCTCAAAAGAAAATTTCACCAATCGTTCGATACGCTCGAATTACAGATGCGAAATATTGACAAACTCCTTACCGAAGAGGTTGTAAAGGATGAGCCAAATCAGCAAACCATCAATACTCTAATTGAGGAGTTTGGTCAAATTCAGCGGGAGCAGAAAAGAGTTATGGTGGAGCATTTGATTGAAGTTAAGACTAAGTGCACACCGGAGCAACAGGCTAAGTTTAATAAGTTTATCCGAAGAATGCACGATTATCAGCAAAATCAGTTTGGCAATAAGGCGCGCATGCGTAGAGGTCAAAATCCTCGAACTAATAATAATCAGAATTAATAACTTAAATTATTTGTTATGAAAAGGTTTGGAAGTATTGTGTTGGTAACATTGATGTTGATTGGCGTGTCGGCTTACTCTCAACAAGGACAGCAATTTAGAGGTGGTATGGGAAATAATGTAGATAAGGTTAATAAAGCAGATTGCAGAATTCCCAACTTAACCGATGAGCAGCAACAAAAAATCAACGACTTAAGGGTAAAACACATCAAAGATGTTACACCTTTAAAGAATGAACTAGGAGAAAAGAAGGCAAGAATGCGCACTCTTCAATCGGCAGAGAAGCCTGATTTGAATGCAATAAATAAACTTATTGACGAAATGGCCGCTGTACGCGCACAAATTCAAAAGAAAGCAGCAGCGCATAGGGTAGAGGTTGCATCGCTATTAACCGATGAACAAAAGGTTTACTTCAACGCTCACCAAGGTCGTAAATTCGATAAGGGAATGAAACGTGGCGGAGGAAAACGTGGTATGGGTAATGGCAGAGGTCCTAGTTATAATGGATGTAATATGCAAAATTAAGGTTTGGTTAGGTTAATTAAAGAGTAGGGCTCTTGCAGAAATGTGGGAGCCCTAAATTTGTTGATTGCTATTCTATGCCAAGGGCATTTCAAAATTTAACTTCTTTTCAATCTATCTATTTGTCCTATTTTTTTTGTAAACTTGCACAATTTTTACGGTGTTTGAGTAAAAGTAAAACTATACGTTTCTAAACGAAATAAAATAGTATAACCAAGCCCAACTTAACTAAACCTTAAACCAATGAACAAGTGTAAATGTATTAAGGATCCTTCTGTTTGTTTGGGAGAGTCCAAGTTCAAAATTAACACCTATTACGAGTTCGATTATATTCCTCCTATAAAGGATAATGCTTCGTATTATAGGGTTTTTAGTATGGCCGAAAATGTGAGCGTGAATTTTAACATCAAACATTTTAACGAGTTCTTCAAAAAATATTAGCAGAAGAGGCGCCTAAGGGCGCCTCCTGTTTTTAACTCAGTGCTTTATCCAGAATTCGTTCAACAACATCGTGGGTTATATTTTTTTGCTCACCAAGCTTCCAGCCTCTTTCCTTAAAACGTTCCACAATAGGTTTTGTTTGTTCCTTGGTTATTCCGTGCTCATTAAGTTTTGTTTTCACTTCTAATGAACGGAAAAAGTCTTCAGTTTTAGTAATTATTTTTTCAATTGTTTCTGGTTGTCCATCATTTTTAATTCCCCAAACCTCTTCGCCATACTGGAATAGTTTTTCTCTCTTGAAATCTACCATTTCGCGGAGAAGTGCTGGATATACAATTGCCAATGTAACCCCATGGTCTAGTCCAAAAAATGCTGTGAGCTCGTGACCAATCATATGGGTTGCCCAATCGGTTGGAACTCCTGTGGCTATAAGTCCATTCAGTGCCATTGTGCAACTCCACATAAAGTTAGCCCTATGGGCTATATCGTCCGGATTACTAAGTGTTTTTGGGCCAACCTCTATTAGTGTTTTAAGGATTGATTCTGCAAACTTATCTTGAATTGGAGAGTTGCTCGGATAGGTTAAGTACTGCTCCACCGTGTGAATGTAAGCATCAACAATTCCATTGGCTACCTGATGTGGAGGAAGCGAAAGCGTAGTTGTAGGGTCTAGTACAGAGAATTTTGGGAATAGAATAGGACTGCCGAAAGCATACTTTTCTTTTGTGGATAATCGGCTAATAACTGCGCCTGAGTTCATCTCGCTACCAGTTGCAGGCAGTGTAAGAACTGAACCAAAAGGAACGGCTTTTTCAATCTTTATACCTTTAACTAAAATATCCCAAGAGTCTTTGCCTTCGTAAAGTGCCGCTGCAGCAATAAATTTCGTACCATCAATAACAGAGCCTCCACCAACAGCAAGGATAAAATCAATTTTTTGCTCCTTTACAATTTGAACCGCTTTTATTAGTGTTTCGAATTTTGGATTGGCTTCAATACCTCCAAACTCAGTAACCTGAAAGCCCTTTAATGCTTTCATCACTTTGTCGTAAGTGCCATTTTTTTTGATGCTTCCACCTCCGTAGGTCATCAGTATTTTATCGCCTTGCTTTATCTCTGCAGGAATTTGGTCAATTTTACCTTCGCCAAAAAGGATTTTAACAGGGTTGTAGTAATCAAAGTTCTTCATATTAAATTTCTTTAAGTTCTTATATATAAACAACCCATCGTGAAATGGTTCATCGATGGGTCAGGAAAATTTAGTTTAAAATCAACTATATAATCTGTAGAGCCCTTTTAACATCAATTAGAATGGCATCTTCATCATCTTTGTGCTCTGGCTTAACAGCCAAATGGAGGTGAGTATCGTCGGAGCCCACCATTTCAACGAAATCTATTTCGGGTAGCGATGAATTAAAATTCTCGAACAAATCCTCGTCCGATAAAAACTCAAAACCGCCCAGCGCATTATATCTCAATACAAGTATCAAATCGTTTTCATCGGATTTCAATACGTTTTTAGCCAACTTCTCCGACAAGTAGTTGCGGACTCTACTTTTTGAGATTACTAGGTTTTTCATAGTTGATATCTTTTGGGTCTTGTTTTACAAATTTAATCTTTATTATATACGTTTCAACAAAAAAATAGTTTGATTTACATCATCTATTCAAATTTAGCAAAATGGTTTTAAAATATTCAATATTTTAGTGTGATAATTATACTAAGCATGAGCACCGAAGTAAACCCACAAATTGAGGAGAGTTGGAAAGTTGTTCTAGAAGAGGAATTTAAAAAAGACTATTTCTTAAAATTGAAGGAGTTTTTGGTTGAAGAGAAAAAGCAATATACAATATACCCTCCTGGTTCACAGATTTTTTCAGCCTTTAATCATACTCCATTCGATAAGGTTAAAGTTGTTTTGCTAGGACAAGACCCTTATCATGGTCCAGGGCAAGCACATGGATTGTGCTTTTCCGTTTCCAAGGGAATACAGCCTCCGCCATCGTTGGTGAATATTTTTAAGGAATTAAAGGACGATATTGGTTTATCAATCCCCAAGCATGGCAATTTAGAGAAATGGGCAAATCAAGGGGTACTGTTGCTTAATGCAACTCTAACGGTTCGGGCAAATCAGGCTGGTTCACATCAAAAACGAGGTTGGGAAAACTTTACCGATGCTGCAATTATGGCGTTATCGGCAAAAAGGAGTGGAATAGTTTTTATTCTTTGGGGTGCTTATGCTCAGGCAAAGGCACAGATTATTGATAAGTCGAAACATCATATATTGATGGGGCCACATCCTTCGCCGTTATCGGTTCATCGTGGTTTTTTTGGATGTAAGCACTTTTCAAAAACAAATCAGCTCCTTACTGCAATGGGTAAAGAGCCGATAGATTGGAGTTTGGATTAAACTTAGAAAGCGCCTAATCCCCGACGTTCAATTTCGTTTAGGTAGAACTTACGGATTTCTTTGATTCTATCAATATCAAGTTTTTGGTCGTATATTCTAACAATGTCCTGAGGCCCGTCGATTGTCCAGAAATATCCTAGCGCAGCATCAAAGAAATTGTTGCTCATGTTGTTTTTAACGGATTTGGTAATATCCTTAAACTCTTCCCACGTCAATGGCGAAGGGATATCGAAATAGTGTTTATGCTCACCACCAAGGTCAAAGTAAACGCCATCGACATGTCGTTCAAGTAGAAAAGTTTTTTCTATGGTAATCAGGGCAAGGTCGTTAATAGGTTTACTCCGTCTGAAATCTATGCCATGGGTCATAAGTTTTTCCTGGAGAATTGGTATCTCCTCAAAACACTTCAAATTTTTAATTCTTATACAGTAATATCGATGCTCATCAATATCAAGATGGCCGTATGTGCCATTGCATTTATGATTGCCAGAACGACTAATTTTCTGGAGAGTTCTTGCCAAAAACATATGCTCGTACTCCCTTACAAGAATTAAGAAAATTGAGCGTGGAATGACATCATTAGGGATGTTTTTACCATAATAGCCAGGATAGGGCTCGTGGTTTTCAAGCACCATGGAGTTGGAGAAAATCTTCTCGGAAAGGGATTTTACCTTTTCTTCCTTGATAATAACTCCTCTGGTTTCGAGTATTTTTGCTATTGTTGTCATTGCTTTTTTGTTATCAAGTTAAGATAATTTTAAGCAAATGTCAATAGTGAAAAATCAAAACCCTAAAAATGATTTCGATATAAGTGGCTATTTACTTGAGTTTTGCAGTAAGTGACTACATTCTGCTTATAATCTCGTCAACTGTGAGCGATGAGTTTGGCATTATTGTTTCGGGTACAGGTTTTCCAGTTCTTTCCGAGACAATAAATCGTTTGCAGGTTGAATATTTTGCATAGCCATTATTACAGTATATGTTTCGGTAGGTTTCTCCCGCCTTGGGATTTAGAAATACATTTTTAACATATATAGGACAT
>CAZTVB010000053.1:0-10582 GCA_964616315.1 uncultured Rikenellaceae bacterium | reverse complement strand
GGTTGACGTTGTGTTGGGTCATCTTTAGGGAGAGGTAGATAGATTAATTCAGATTTACTGCCCGTCAACTTTATGACTTTTTCAGCCAGTTCGATCATAGTAAATTCTGCAGGATTGCCAAGGTTTACAGGGCCAGTAAAGTCATCTGGAGTGTTCATTAGGCGAATAAACCCTTCAATTAAATCGTCAACATACTGGAAACTACGAGTTTGCTTACCGTCCCCAAATATAGTTATGTTTTGGTTGTTGAGTGCTTGAACTATAAAATTGGATACTACGCGTCCGTCGTTAGGGCTCATACGAGGCCCATAAGTATTGAATATTCTGGCAATTTTGATTCTAACCTTGTTCTGTTCGTGGTAGTTCACGAAAAGTGTCTCAGCGCAACGTTTGCCCTCATCGTAACAAGAACGTGGACCAATAGGATTTACGTTTCCCCAGTAACTTTCTATCTGAGGGTGAACCAATGGATCGCCATATACCTCGCTGGTGGATGCTTGTAAAACCTTCGCTTTTATACGCTTTGCCAAACCAAGCATATTTATTGCCCCCATTACTGAGGTTTTTACCGTTTTGATAGGGTTGTATTGGTAGTGTATTGGCGATGCTGGACATGCTAGGTTGTAGATTTCATCAACCTCAGCGTAGTATGGAACGGTAACATCGTGGCGAACCATTTCAAAATATGGATTGTTTAGAAGATGAACCACGTTGGATTTGGACCCAGTAAAGTAGTTATCCAAGCAAATAACCTCATTTCCTTCGTTAAGTAATCGTTCACATAGGTGCGAGCCTAAAAATCCAGCACCACCTGTTACAAGTATTCGTTTCATAAAACTCGTTGTTAATGTTTGAATTAGGTGATATTTATCATCCTATAATTGAATTTCAAATGTAACTCTTAATTTTTTATTTTCCTATTTCTATTAGTGCTCCATGATTGCTGAATTGTTAAGTTATGCCTACTTTTAATTAGCGAAATCAATAAAAAATTTTAACATTATTTCCTAGAAATGATAAAGTTATGTATTTTTGCAATCTGTTTTATTTTTACAAATAATGTCTAACTAATTAACAATTAGGTAATTTAATGATTAATCAAGAAGAAAATGCTGCTAATGAAGCGGCGCTAAATGCAAAATCTGCAAACGCAGGTTTAGAAAATTTCGATTGGGAATCGTATGCAGAGGATGCAATCTATTCCAAAGACCAACGCAATGAGTTAGAAACAATGTACAATCAAACCCTTTCTACTATTGGTGAGAATGAGGTTGTAGAGGGTACCGTAATTGCAATGACTAAGCGTGAGGTATTTATCAACATCGGATACAAATCCGAAGGTGTTGTTACTATCAGCGAATTCCGTTACAATCCTGAATTAAAGATTGGCGAAAAAGTTGAGGTTTATGTTGAAAACCCTGAGGATAAAAAGGGTCAATTAGTTCTTTCTCACAAAAAAGCACGCGCTCTTCGTTCTTGGGATCGTGTTAATTCAGCTCTTGAGAAAGACGAAATTATTAAGGGTTACATCAAGTGCAGAACTAAGGGTGGTATGATTGTGGACGTATTCGGTATTGAGGCGTTCCTACCAGGTTCTCAAATTGATGTTAAGCCAATTCGCGATTACGATATCTTTGTTGGCAAAACAATGGAATTCAAGGTTGTTAAAATCAACCAGGAGTACAAAAACGTTGTTGTTTCTCACAAAGCTCTTATTGAGGCTGAACTTGAGCAACAGAAGAAGGATATCATTGCTAAACTTGAAAAAGGACAGGTTCTTGAAGGAACCGTTAAAAATATCACAAGCTACGGTGTGTTCATTGATTTGGGCGGCGTAGATGGTCTTATCCACATTACCGATCTATCTTGGGGTCGCGTAAATCATCCAGAGGAAGTTGTTCAACTAGATCAGAAGTTGAATGTTGTTATTCTTGATTTCGATGATTCTAAGAAGCGTATCGCTCTTGGTCTAAAACAATTAACTTCTCATCCTTGGGATTCACTTGATACAAACCTTAAGGTTGGCGATGTAGTTAAAGGTAAAGTAGTTGTTATTGCAGACTATGGCGCATTTGTTGAGATTGCAACTGGTGTTGAGGGTTTAATTCACGTTTCAGAAATGTCATGGAGCCAGCACCTACGTAGCGCTCAGGAATTCCTAAAAGTTGGTGATACTGTTGATGCTCAAATCTTAACTCTCGATCGCGATGAGCGTAAGATGTCTCTCGGTATGAAACAACTAAGAAACGATCCTTGGGATAAGATTGAGGAGAGATATCCAGTTAACTCAAAACATACTGCAAAAGTTCGTAACTTCACCACATTTGGTGTATTTGTTGAGATTGAAGAGGGTGTTGATGGGTTAATCCACATTTCTGATCTAAGCTGGACTAAGAAAATCAAACACCCAGCAGAATTCACAACTGTTGGTGCTGAGATTGAAGTTGTTGTTCTAGAAATCGATAAAGAGAACCGTCGTTTAAGTCTAGGCCACAAACAACTTGAGGAGAACCCTTGGGATGTATTCGAAACATTATTCACTGTAGATTCAGTTCATGAAGGTACCATTACCGATATTTTCGATAAAGGTGCTGTTGTAGCCCTACAATATGGTGTTGAAGGTTTTGTTACTCCAAAACATTTAACTAAAGAGGACGGTAGCCAGGCTAAAGTTGATGAGAAACTAGAGTTTAAGGTAATTGAATTCAACAAAGCTGCTAAACGTATTATCCTTTCGCATAGCAGGATTTTCGAGGACGACAAGAAGGTTGAAGATAAGGGAGAAAAAAAATCTAAGGCTTCAACCACACAAAAAGCTGTAAAAAAGTTGAAAGCTAACTTAGAAAAGACTACCTTAGGGGATATATCTGAACTAGCAGCTTTAAAATCGGAACTTGAAGAAAATCAAAAGAAAGACGATTCAAAGGCTAGCGAATAGTTACATTGTTTAACCTTAATCCTGATAGCAATGGAATTTAAAATTGAAAAGCTGGAGAAACACACCCTGATAGAGGTGCTTGAAGAAAAACTTGATACCAATATTGCTCCAAGTCTAAAATCCGAATTAGTTCTTATTTCGGGAAACGGCGAACGTAATATAGTACTCGATCTCAGCAGCTGTCGCTATTGCGATTCATCAGGGTTAAGTGCAATACTTGTAGCCAATAGGTTATGTAAGAATGCTGGTGGTACATTCGTACTTACAGGTCTTACCGATGCGGTTGAGCGTCTTATCACCATCTCTCAACTTGATACTGTTTTGAACATTGCCTATTCAAGGGATGAGGCATTGCAGTTTATCGTTAAAGCTGAAAATGAAACTCAGAAGTGACATTCTCTGTAACTATTCTGGGCAGTAGTTCTGCATTACCTACAGCAAATAGATTTCCATCCGCTCATGTGATTAATTCGCATGAGCGGTTGTTTTTGGTGGATTGCGCCGAGGGAACACAAATTCAGCTTCGACGTTACCATCAAAAAATGAATCGTATAAACCATATCTTCCTTTCGCATCTTCATGGCGATCATGTTCTGGGAGTATTTGGATTAATATCGACCTTCAACCTTTTAGGAAGAACAACACCCCTTAATATATATGCTCACCCCGATTTTGAGGAAATTCTCAACACCAATGTGCGTTTTTTTAATGATAGAATGTCGTTTCAGGTTCTATTTCATCCTTTAAATTGTAGCATAGTTGAAACTTTATATGAGGATAAGCATCTAACTGTTTCAACATTACCATTAAGGCATAGAATGCCTACTGTGGGTTTTCTTTTCAAGGAAAAACAGCAACTCCCAAATGTTCATAAGAGTTTAATCAGTAAATATTCTATTGGTTTAGCCGATATTGTTAGGATAAAGAATGGTGAGGATTTTATTACCCATTCGGGTGACGTAATACCATACTCTGAGTTAACGTTTCAAAGCCACATTCCCCGCTCCTATGCCTATTGCTCCGATACATTCTACAGCGAACGATTAGTCGGTTTAGTGAAGGATGTAGATTTGCTTTACCACGAGGCAACCTTTTTGAGTAAGGATATAAATTTAGCAAAGCAAACTGGTCACTCAACTGCAGCACAAGCAGCAACCGTAGCACAGAAAGCAAATGTGGAAAAGTTGATTATTGGTCATTTCTCATCGCGTTATAAAAATGCACTTCAGCACGAAGTTGAGGCTCGCGAAATATTCCCTAATACTTTCGCAGTAGAGGATGGTCAAGTTTACGAAATAGTTGAGAAAACAGCTCTCCTGTAAAATTCACAAGTGAATTTTTGTAATATCTCCTTGATATCTTTACTTCCATCTTCCATCTACAGACTTCTCATTCTGTCAATTTTTGTTATAATTCATAAAGCATCTGCCTAAAGCATAGGTGTATTCAGCTTTATTTACTACCTTTGCAAAACTGTAAAATTTTTACCGATGCATCAAAAAGTTGTTATTCTAGATTTTGGTTCCCAATACACACAGCTCATTGCCCGTAGAATTCGAGAGTTGAATGTTTACTGCGAGATTTATCCCTACAATCACTATCCTGAATTAGATTCCACAGTTAAAGGGATAATCCTTTCTGGAAGTCCATTTTCAGTGCGCGACCCTAAAGCTCCAATGCCCGATTTATTAAAGATTAAAGGAAAATACCCTTTGCTTGGTATATGCTATGGTGCACAATTATTGTCGCATACCAATGGAGGAGAAGTTCTTCCATCCAGAATAAGGGAGTATGGACGTGCTACAATGGAGGTTGTTGATAGTACTTGTCCACTTTTTAAGGATTTATCGGCAAGTTCTCAGGTATGGATGTCGCATGGCGATACAATTGCGAAAGTCCCCGATAATTTCAAAGTAACAGCTAGCACAGCCGATGTTAAGGTTGGTGCATTTCAGGTTTTAGGCGAAAAAACCTATGGGATTCAATTCCATCCAGAGGTTTATCACTCAACCGAGGGCTCTAAGTTATTGAAGAATTTTGTGGTTGGTATTTGTGGTTGTGACCAATCGTGGACACCCGTTTCGTTCATTGAGGAATCCATAGCAATGTTAAGGAAAACCCTCGGAAACGATAAAGTTGTACTTGGCTTATCGGGAGGCGTTGATTCATCAGTAGCAGCAATTCTTCTGCATAAGGCTATCGGAAAGAATCTTACCTGTATTTTTGTTGATAACGGGTTGCTTCGCAAAAATGAGTTCCACGATGTGCTCGATTCTTACCAACATTTAGGCTTAAATGTAATAGGAGTTGATGCAAGTCAGAAATTTTATAACGATTTAAAGGGAGTGACTGACCCTGAGGCAAAGCGAAAGGTTATTGGTCGCGATTTTGTTGAGGTATTTGACGTTGAGGCAAAGAAACTAACCGATGTTAAATGGTTGGGTCAGGGTACAATTTACCCCGATGTTATTGAGTCAGTATCAGTTAAAGGTCCATCGGCAACAATTAAATCGCATCACAACGTTGGCGGATTACCAGAGAAGATGAACCTTAAGGTGATAGAACCATTAAAACTACTTTTCAAGGACGAGGTTCGTTTAGTCGGCAAGGAACTAGGTTTACCTGCAGCTATTCTTGGCCGTCATCCATTCCCAGGTCCTGGACTAGGTATTCGTATTCTTGGCGAGGTAACTGCCGAAAAGGTTAAGTTGCTCCAGGAGGCCGATAGTATTTATGTTCAAGGATTGAAGGAAACAGGCTTATACGAAAAAATTTGGCAGGCAGGCGTTATTCTATTGCCAGTTCAGTCCGTAGGAGTTATGGGCGATGAGCGTACATACGAGTTTGTGGTTGCATTAAGAGCCGTAACCTCTACCGACGGAATGACTGCCGATTGGTATCCATTTCCCCACGAATTCTTGGCACGAATTTCGAACGAGATCATTAACAGGGTTAAGGGCATAAATAGGGTTGTTTACGATGTTAGTTCTAAACCACCTGCCACAATTGAGTGGGAATAAGTTAGTTGCCTTTGAACTTAATTTGCTTTTTTAGGTTTTACTTTTTCACTTCATATAATTGTCATGATTAGACGGTTTGTAATTCTATCGGCTTTAGTAATTTCTACTATTTTGAGTGTTAGTGCTCAACAGCCATCTTCAAGTTTCAGCGCATACAAATTTGTGCGTTTCATTCAGTATTTGTCTGGTAATTATGTAGATACAATCAATGTAAACAAATTGGTTGATAATGCTCTTATTGAAATTTTAGAGCAGCTCGATCCGCACTCAATCTATATATCCAAGGAGGATGTTCAGGCTATGAATGAGCCGCTAGAGGGTAATTTTGAGGGTATTGGCGTTGAGTTCAATATCATGAACGATACTTTGATGGTGGTTAACCCAATTTCTGGTGGTCCATCAGAGCGTGTTGGAATATTGGCTGGCGATAGAATTATAGCAATTGATGGTAAGAGTATTACCAATATTGGATTAAAGATACCTGATGTACACAAGTATCTCCGTGGAGCAAAAGGGACGAAAGTGACCGTTCAGATTGCACGTAGGGGTGTTGAAAATCCATTGGAATTTACAATCACTCGAGATAAAATTCCAATTTACAGCATTGATGCTACCTATATGGCTCAACCAGGTGTTGGCTATATTAAGGTGAATAGGTTTGCTGCTACCACCGATCAGGAATTTGCCGAGGCTATGGAAAAACTTGGCAAGCAAAAAATGAAAGATGTTATTATTGATTTAAGGAATAACGGTGGTGGGTTGCTTAATACAGCTTACGAAATGGCCAACCATTTCTTCGAGGCAGGCAAGCTTATTGTTTATACCGAAGGAAGAAACAGTCCTCGTACTAATTTTTTCTCCGACACAAAAGGCCCTCTATTTAAGGGCAGAGTTATTGTTCTGATAGATGAGGGTTCTGCATCGGCTAGTGAGATTTTAGCGGGAGCTCTTCAGGATTGGGATAGAGCAATAATTGTAGGACGTCGTTCTTTTGGTAAAGGATTGGTTCAGAATCAGTTACCGCTACCAGATGGTTCGATGATTCGTTTAACTGTTGCGCGTTATTTCACGCCAACTGGTCGGGCTATTCAGCGTCCTTATAACAATGGAAATGTTGAAAAGTATTACTCCGATTTGAATGATAGGTTTACGAAGGGCGAACTATTTAATTTGGACAGCATACACTTGCCAGATTCATTGAAGTATAAAACATTGGCAAAAGGAAAAACTGTTTATGGTGGTGGTGGAATTATGCCCGATGTTTTTGTTCCGCTTGATACCACTTTCTATTCAGAGTATTACGGAAAGTTGGTTCGTTCTGGGTTAATTAACCAGTTTACCGTTTCGTGGGTCGACTCAAATAGGAAACAACTTTTGGCCGATTACCCGAAATTTGATAAATTTAAGAAGAACTTTCAAGTAACTGATGCAATGCTTGAGGAGATAGTTAAAATGGCCGAAAAACAAAAAATTGCTCGCGATGATGTCGGGTTAAAGCACTCATCGAATGAACTTAAAAAACAGATTAAAGGATTAATTGCTCAATCAATATTTACTACTAGTCATTATTTTGAAGTTACCAATGAGGAAAACGATGCTCTTTTAAAGGCTTTAGAAATTTTGAACAATTGGGATAAATACAAGCACTTAGTTAAAGAGTAATAAGTTTATATATGCATTTTAAACCGACCTCCGGGAGGAGGTCACTTTATCATTAATTTAAATGGAAAAATTAGAAGCGTTCAGACAGTTAGGTCTGTCTGAAAAAGCATTGGAGGCTATCCAGGCCAAGGGGTTTGAGCAACCATCGCCCATTCAAAAGATTACAATACCTGTACTTTTGACCGAGAGTGGCGATGTTATTGCACAGGCGCAAACTGGAACAGGTAAAACCGCTGCATTCGGTTTACCAATAATTGAAATGTTGGAGGGTAAACCCTCTGGGATTAAGGCATTAGTGCTTGTCCCAACCCGCGAATTGGCTTTACAGGTGTGCGATGAGATTATCTCGTTAGCTGCTAAACGTGTTGTTGTTGCAGCAGTTTACGGCGGACAGTCTATTTCTGAACAACAACGTAGAATTAGAAAAGGCGTTGATGTTGTTGTTGGTACACCCGGTAGAATTCTTGACCTTATTAGCCGTGGCGATTTAGATTTTAGCAAACTTATGATGTTTGTGCTCGATGAGGCTGATGAGATGCTAAATATGGGCTTTATTGATGATATCGAAGATATCATGAAGCATACGCCCAAGGAGAAACGTACCTTACTTTTCTCCGCAACTATGCCCGATAGAATAGCGAAGTTGGCGAAACGATATATGAATAACCCTAAGAAGTTGGAGGTTGACAGAGCTCAGCCCACAACAGGCCTAACCGATCAGATTTATTTTGAGGTTAGGGAGGGCGATAAATTCGATGCGTTAACCCGTATCATCGATATTGAACCCGAGTTTTATGGTTTAGTTTTCTGCCGTACACGTAACGATGTTGATACCGTTACATCGAAACTGATTGAACGTGGTTATGGTGCAGAGGGTTTACATGGTGAAATTACACAGGCGCAACGCGAGAAAACCCTTGCTAAGTTCCGTAAGCGTTACATTAACGTGCTTGTAGCAACAGATGTAGCTGCTCGAGGTATCGATATTGCAGACTTATCGCACGTTATAAACTACAGCTTACCACAGGATCCCGAGTCATATATTCACCGTATTGGTCGTACAGGCCGAGCAGGTAAACAAGGTACCGCTATAACCTTTGTTTCTAACGAAGAGTATCGCAAATTGAACTATGTTCAAAAGGCAACTAAGGTTAATATCCGTAAGGAGATTCTTCCTAATGCCCAAGATATAGTTGCTGTTAAGAAGGAGAAAATTAAGGACGAACTTGTTGAAATAATAAAGCAGGGTAGTTACGAGGATTACTTGGGAATGGCCGAGGATTTAATTGAAACAAATAGCCCGGAAGTAGCACTTGCAGCTCTTTTGCGTTTAGCTTTTAAAGCGCAGCTTGATGTGTCGAGCTACTCTGAAATTAGAACCTTTAGGGTTGATACAAAGGGAACTACTCGTTTATTTATTGGTATGGGACGTAACGATGGTATGTCGCCCAAGAAGTTATCCGATTTTATCCGTCGCGAGGTGCAAATTCCCGACAACAAAATTGATGATATAAACGTAAGGGATGATTTTTCGTTTATTACAGTTCCATTTGCTGATGCTGAGAAAATTCTTAGAGCTTTTGCCGATCAAAAATCGGATGGAAAGCCATTAATTACTAAAGCAAAACCCAAAAGGTAGTTGAATAGTTTGCATCATGGTTGAGAAATTTGAGATTATTGCTAAAACCTTTGAGGGTTTGGAGGAGGTTCTGGCGGATGAGTTAAAATCCATTGGAGCCGAGGATGTTAAGGCTGCTAGTAAATCCGTAAGCTATATGGGCGATAAGGAGATGCTTTACAAATCGAACTTTAGACTTCGTACAGCATTAAGAATTTTAAAGCCAATTTATACGTTTAATGCCCGAACTGTTGATGAGTTTTATGGTCAGGCAAAAAAGTTTGATTGGACTTCGGTTATGGAATTAAACCATAAGTTTGCCGTAGATAGCGTTGTGGATTCTGAGCACTTTGTTCACTCAAGGTATGTTGCGTTGAAACTTAAGGATGCAATAGCCGATCAGTTCCGAGATAAGTTTGGTAAGCGTCCGTTTATCGACCCAAAGAATCCTCAAATACAGTTTCACGTAAGCGTTGTTGGCGATTTATGTACAATAATGCTCGATTCATCAGGAGAGCCTTTGCATAGAAGAGGATACCGCGAATCGCAGGAAGGATCACCTATAAATGAATCGTTGGCCGCTGGATTAATTTTACGTTCTGGCTGGAATGGTTCTTCCGATTTTGTTGACCCCATGTGCGGTTCTGGAACGTTACTTATTGAGGCTGCGCTTATAGCCTATGGAATCCCTCCAGGAGTATTTCGCCAAAGTTTCGGTTTTGAGAATTGGCTCGATTTTGATGACGATTTGCTCCAAAGTATCTATAACGATGATAGCATGGAGCGTGAGTTCAGCCATAGCATTATTGGTAGGGATATATCGCGTAGAGCAGTGGAATCAGCAATGCAAAATATTAAAAGCGCCGGATTACAGAAGAAAATAGATATACAGATAGCATCAATATTCGATTTTGTGCCTCCAACTTCCAACGATGGTATTGTAATTACAAATCCACCATACGGTGAGCGTTTAAGCAAGGAGCAAATAGAGGCGTTTTACACGCAGCTAAGCGATAACTTCAAGCAGAAGTACAATGGTTACAACGTTTGGCTAATTAGTTCGAACATGGATGCATTAAGAAGTTTTGGATTGAGGCCATCGCAAAAGTTTTTCATTGCCAATGGTGCTGTAGAGTATAAATTTCTTCAGTTTTCAATGTTTACAGGTGCTCCCAAAGAGCGATCCGCTAGAGAGAAATCATTTAACGAAAAACCTTATGGCGAAAAGCCTAGAGAAAAAAGTTTTGGTGATAAATCTTTTAAGGACAAGCCGTTTAAGGATAAACTTTTTAAAAAGGATAATTCGTTTACTGATAAACCCCTAGAGGATGGTGTAAATAATGG
>CAZTVB010000052.1:0-10666 GCA_964616315.1 uncultured Rikenellaceae bacterium | reverse complement strand
AGAAAGTGACCATCACCATAACCGGACAGAATGAATTTAAGGCAGGATACCTTTCAAACTTCCTGTCGAACTTTAAAGTTCTTAATCCTGACTTGGTTATCTGTAAGATGGAGCCCGATGTAAAAATCGAGGTTGACATTCATATCAACAAGGGACGTGGATACGTTCCTGCTGAGGAAAATAAGCCCGAGGATGGTGAGTTTGGAATTATTCCAATCGATTCTATTCACACTCCTATCCGTAACGTAAAGTACTCAGTGGAAAACTACCGTGTAGAGCAGAAAACTGACTACGAAAAACTTCTTTTGGAGATTGTTTCTGATGGTTCAATCCACCCAAAAGATGCTTTAAAAGAAGCCGCTAAAATTCTTATTTATCATTTTATGCTTTTCTCCGACGAAAAGATTACTCTTGAAACTGAGGATAAGTATGATTCTGAAGAATTTGACGAAGAAGTACTTCATATGCGTCAGATGTTAAAGCAAAAGTTAGTTGATCTGGATCTTTCGGTTCGTGCACTCAACTGCTTAAAAGCTGCCGACGTTGATACCCTAGGTGAACTTGTTCGTTATAACAAAAATGACTTACTCAAGTTTAGAAACTTTGGTAAGAAGTCGTTAACCGAGCTTGAAGACCTACTTGATAGTTTGAATCTATCATTCGGCATGGATATTACAAAGTATAAACTGGATAAGGATTAATTGCGATGAGACATAATAAAAAGTTTAATCACTTAGGAAGAAAAAGCGCTCACCGTAAAGCAATGCTTGCAAATATGGCTTCGAGTTTGATTATGCATAAACGCATATCAACTACCGTTGCTAAAGCTAAAGCTTTAAGAATGTATGTAGAGCCTTTAATCACAAAAAGTAAAAACGATACAACTCACTCACGTCGTACCGTTTTCAGTTACCTAAAGGATAAGTACGCTGTTGCTGAACTTTTCCGCGAGGTTGCTGAAAAAGTGGCTACACGCCCAGGCGGATACACACGTATTCTAAAAACTGGAACACGTTTAGGTGATAATGCTGATATGTGTATTATTGAGTTGGTTGATTTCAACACAACCTACGTGAAGGAAGATGCAAAACCAGCAGCAAAGAAAACTCGTAGAGCTGGTGGCGCAAAAGCTAAAAAGGATGAGGTTAAAGCTGAAGCTCCAAAGGCTGCCAAAACCGATGCTCCTGAAGCTAATACCGAAACAAATACTGATGAGAAATCAGAGTAATTGTTTGTTGACATATTAAAGAATGGGGATAGGCAATTTTGCTGTATCCCTTTTTTTATCGAAACATTTTACCTTTAAAACTTACATATATGGGACAAATTGTTAGTATTCACGCTCGTGAAATCCTCGACTCAAGAGGAAATCCAACTATTGAAGTTGATGTAATGACCGAAAGTGGTTATTTTGGTCGTGCTGCTGTACCAAGTGGAGCATCAACTGGTGTGCATGAGGCTGTTGAACTTCGCGATGGCGACAAAGGTCGTTACTTAGGTAAAGGAGTTCAGAAGGCTGTTAATAATGTTAACACAATTATTGCTGAGGAGTTGGTTGGAATGCATGTAATTGACCAGCAACTTATCGATGAAACAATGATAAAACTTGATGGTACAGCCAACAAGGGTAATTTAGGCGCAAATGCAATGCTAGGAGTTTCGTTAGCCGTTGCTCATGCAGCTGCTCAAATGACTGGTCAGCCATTGTATCGTTATGTTGGTGGCGTTAATGCTCGTACTCTTCCTATTCCAATGATGAACATTATCAACGGTGGTTCTCACGCTGATAACAGTATCGATTTCCAGGAGTTTATGATTATGCCTGTGGGCGCTGAAACCTTCACTGAGGCTATCAGGATGGGTGCAGAGGTTTTCCACCACCTACGCAGTGTGCTTAAGAAACAAGGTTACTCTACTAACGTTGGTGATGAGGGTGGATTTGCTCCAAACCTTAAATCGAACGAGGAGGCTGTTACCGTTATTCTTCAAGCCATCGAGAATGCTGGTTACAAACCAGACGTTGATATTTTCATAGCTTTAGACCCAGCTTCTTCGGAGTACTATATTCCAGAGGAGAAGGTATATCACTTACACAAATCAACTGGAGAGAAGTTAACTCCTGCTCAGATGGTTGATTATTGGGCTAAATGGGTTGAGAAATATCCAATCATCTCTATTGAGGATGGTATGGCCGAGGACGATTGGGATGGCTGGAAGATGTTAACCGATAGAATTGGTGAGAAAGTTCAACTTGTTGGTGACGATTTGTTTGTAACTAATGTAGATCGTTTACAGCAAGGTATCGACAAGGGTGTTGCTAACAGTATTCTAGTTAAAGTTAACCAAATTGGTACTTTAACAGAGACTATCAATGCTGTTCGTTTAGCCGATATTCACTCTATGACATCAATTATGAGTCACCGTTCTGGCGAAACAGAGGACACCACTATTGCTCACTTGGCTGTTGCATTGAATACTGGTTTAATTAAAACAGGTTCGGCTTCACGTTCCGACAGGATTGCAAAGTACAACCAACTAATCCGTATTGAGGAAATGTTAGGTACTTCGGCAATTTACCTTGGTAAGAACTTCAAGTATGTAAAGAAATAATAGTTCTTATTGAACTTTACTAAAGGTTCTGGTGTTTTTCCAGAGCCTTTTTTTATTTTTATCCCCTAGTTTTTTAAAGAATTTATCTGTTGTCTAATGTCCGACATATAATATCTGAGTTTATGGCATACAAATCACTCCAGCAGTTAATCGATATTCTTGAGAAGAATAACGAATTGATGCGAATTAAACGATTCGTCGATCCAGTTCTTGAAATCACGGAAATTACCGATAGAGTATCGAAACTACCCGAAGGAGGCAAAGCTTTGCTATTTGAGAATACAGGAACAGAGTTTCCTGTATTAACCAATGCAATGGGATCAATCAAAAGGATGTGCTTGGCACTAGGTGTTGATGACTTGGAGGATATTAGGAGTGAGATGAGTTCTCTGTTCAAGGAGTTGGCTGGGCCAAAGGATGGATTTTGGGAAAAACTTAGCACTTTGCCAAAACTTGGGAAGGTTGCTAGTTGGATGCCCTCGGTTTCGAGTAGAAAGGGTGTGTGTCAGGAAGTGGTTCATATGGATCCGAATATTGATTTGCTCCCAGTTTTAAAATGCTGGCCTTACGATGGAGGTAGATTTATAACCCTGCCAATGGTTAATACTAAAGACCCACATACTGGAATTCGTAATGTAGGAATGTACAGAATGCAAATATTCAACGAGGCCGAAACCGGTATGCATTGGCATCAGCATAAGGTTGGCGCACGACATTTTGAGGAGTACAAGAAACTTGGAGAACCTATGCCTGTTGCTGTTACTTTGGGTGGCGACCCAGTTTACACTTATGCAGCAACAGCTCCGATGCCCGATAATTTTGACGAGTACCTACTAGCAGGTTTCCTTAGGAAGAAAAAGGTGAATTTGGTGAAATGTCTGACGGTAGATTTAGAGGTTCCCGCTGATGTGGACTTTGTGATTGAGGGTTATGTTGACCCATCAGACGATTTGGTTTGGGAAGGTCCATTTGGAGATCATACTGGTTTTTACTCGCTTGCCGATTGGTATCCTCGATTTCATATTACCTGCATAACGCATAGGAAGAATGCAGTGTACCCTGCTACAATTGTTGGTGTTCCTCCAATGGAGGATGCATATATCGCAAAGGCAACTGAGCGAATATTCTTAGAACCAATAAGAATTGCCATGCTTCCAGAACTTAATGATATGAACCTGCCGTTCGAAGGTGTGGCACATAACATTGCGCTTGTAAAAATTAGCAATGCATACCCTGGTCATGCTTATAAGGTGATGAACGCTCTTTGGGGTGCGGGCCAAATGATGTTCAACAAGTTCCTTGTGGCTTTACCTGACAGTGTTGATGTTCAGAATGCAACCCAAGTGATTGAGTGCATCGTCGACTCGGTCGATCCAGACCATGATATTCATTTTGGGAAAGGACCTTTGGATGTTTTGGACCATTCGTCCACTATGGCCGGATTAGGCACAAAATTATTTATTGATGCAACCGTTGGTAAAGGGCTGTCGCTCGGCTATAATATTGATGTCAACGAGATTGGCGTGGAGATTGAGAAGTCGTTTGCAGAAATTATAGCATATAATATAAAGTTGATTCAGAGTGGATTCCCAATTTTATTTATTTCCATTGATAAGTCCAAAATTTCAAAGGTAAACGACACTCTAGAGCGAATGTTTAAAAATGAAATATTGGGCAAACTCTTAGCAATTTTTGTACTTGATTTTGGCGATTCAATAGAAGACTTATCCCTTGCATTATGGTTTGTTGCCGGAAATATGGATCCACAACGCGATATCCACCTTATTAGCATTGATACTGATGAACGGAAGCGGATAGGTTTTGATGGAACCCGGAAGGCCTATAAAATGGATAACTTCAAGCGCGATTGGCCAAACGTGGTGATAATGGATAACGAAACTATTGAAAGAGTCGATAAAATGTGGGGAGAGTTAGGCTTGGGCGAGTTTATTCCTTCGCCATCAATACCTCTTAAGGCTCTGCAAGTTGGCGATAATCCTATAGTAAGGTTTGGTTTTTAATTGGCAGAAACGCTATTTTTTTATATCTTAGCGATAATCATATACCTGTTTCTTGCCTTGAAAAGAGCATTTTTTTTACTAAAAATTCTGATTTTTTGCAATATCTTAATTGCAAAGAGTCAGGTTGTTAATGTTGATCTTTTTAATGCCGACAAGGGTTTACCCCAAACTCATGTTAACACCCTCATCCAGGACTCCACAGGATTTCTGTGGATTGGTACTCAGGATGGCCTATGCCGTTATGATGGTTATCAGTTTGTGACATATACCAATAACCCTCTGGACTCGTTAAGCCTTTGCAATAATTATATCTATTCCATTGTCGATGATTCTAAGGGACATTTGTGGATTGGAACAAGGTTTGGGTTAAGCCGATTGGATAGATCTACAGGGAAGTTTAAAAATTACTTTTCTAATCCAGAAAACCCAAATTCATTATCAAGCAATAAAGTCTATAGCGTTTTTTGCGATAAGCAAGGCCTAATTTGGGTCAAAACTTTGGAGGCTCTTTATCTGTATAATTCTTCAAAAGATAACTTTACTCGATACCAGCACTATAACGATATATTTACGCTTCCTTCAGAAACGGGAACTTTCCCAATCTATGAGGATTCTCAGGGTCGGTTATGGGTTGGATCAAAGGAAGGATTAATGCTTTTTGATAAACAACGGGGTGTGTTTAAACGTTACTCCAATGAGACCAGCAATCAATATTCAATAAGTAGCAATAGGATTACATCTATTTTTGAGGATTCAAAAGGAAACTTCTGGATTGGCACTGACGATGGACTTAATAGGTTTGATTATAGAAGCGAAAGGTTTTATCATTACAACTCTACGAATGTTTACTTGGCTAATATTATTGAGTATATTGGAGAAGGTGATGGCTTTTTGTGGATTGGAACCGATAAGGGCTTTTGTAGATTTTATGCTGATGGATCTATTCAGGTTATTGATAATCTTATCTACAATAATCAGAAAGTAAAGCCTGTACACATTTCTTCAATTTTACATGACAAGTCCAATGTTTTATGGGTAGGCTCTCAAATTGGATTGATTAAGTGGAATCCTTTTGGATCTCGTTTTGATGGTTACGGCAAAGATGTATCAGGAGGCCCTTTGTTCTCAAATAATATTATTGCTTCAATTCTTGAAGATAATGGTGATGTTTGGCTAGGTACGTGGGGAACAGGATTGCATATCTTTAATCCCAAGACTGGGTATAATCGAAAATATTCTAAAGAACAATCTGGAAGCGGCATTACGGATGATTTTATTCACACAATATTTAAAACTAAAAAAGGCGAAATTCTAGTTGGAACCCGCAGTGGACTCCTAAAGTATAATAAAAACAGCACTACTTTTATTGATTATTTCAATTCCAAGGGTGTTTATAGCGGCGATTTGTTTCATAATAACAGAATTTACTCAATAGCAGAAGATTTCAATGGAGGCTTTTGGATTGCAACTCGTTCAGGTCTTCATTTCTTCAAGGATAATTTATTAAAGAGCTTTTATTCTCGTCGTAGAGATTCTCTTTCCATATCAGGAAATGAAGTTTACGATGTTTTAGTGGATAGTAAGGGTTTTGTTTGGGCTGCTACAAATAACGGATTAAGCGTTATTTCCCCAGATATTTCTAAAGTTATATCATTTCAACGCCCTGCAAAATATACTGGAAAGGAATTGATTTCAAATGAGATACTTTGCCTGCATGAGGATCGAAATGGCTTTATTTGGGTAGGTACAACTTCTGGATTGCATAGGTATAATAGACAAACTAACACTTTTAAACTATTTACTGATGAGCAAAATTTACCCAATAAAGTAATAAATGCAATAGAGGAAGACACCTCAGGTCGATTGTGGATAAGCACGAATAAGGGGCTTGTTGTTTTAAACCCGATAAATGACTTAGTAAGGACATATACTACATCGGATGGTTTGTTGAGTAACGAATTTAATATAGGTGCTAGTTGCAAATCCTCTTCCGGAAAGATTTTTTTTGGGTCTATTCTTGGCTATAATTGCTTTAATCCTGATTCAATTCCCATTAATACGAATATTCCCAATGTTTGTATAACAAAGATAGAGATTGTGGGGACTAATGGATTGGAAATTGTATATCCGAATAACTTGGATAAACTGCGTGTGCCTCAAAGTTTCAAAACTCTTACAGTTGAGTTTGCTGCTTTAGACTTTAATCATCCTGAAAAAAATCAATATCGCTACCAAATGCATGGCTTGGATGATAAGTGGATTGAAGCAGGCCATAAAAATTCCGCAACTTTTACAAATTTATCGGAGGGTAATTACTATTTCAAGGTAATGGGAGCAAATAGTGACCAGATTTGGTGTGCAGAGCCTACTGTTCTTCGAATACAGGTTGTTGTGCCTTTCTGGCGTTCTCGCATCTCGTTATACATTTATGCGGCACTAATTTTTGGTTTACTCCTTTCATACTTATACTATAGGAATAAAAATCTTAACCGAATTAACAAATTACTACAGGAGCGTCAGTCAGTAATGGTTGAGTTAGAGCAGCAGAAAGAAGAACTGATGCTCAAAAATAAAAACATTACCGATAGTATTAATTATGCCAAACGGATACAGGATGCTATTTTGCCTCCAATCGATTCATTTAAAACATCGCTCCCCGATTCCTTTATTCTTTTTATGCCCAAGGATATTGTTAGTGGCGATTTTTACTGGATAAATGAGACGAAAAATAAAACGTTTGTTGCAGTAGTCGACTGTACTGGCCATGGAGTGCCTGGCGCATTTATGTCTATAATTGGCATAGAATTGCTACGGAATATTACGAATATTGAAGGAGTTGATGATGCAGCTGAAATTCTTAATAGGCTAAGTATTAGTATTCACCAAATGTTTACTGCAGGTGTAAATTTGAGCGAAGGTGGCGTTAAAGTTAAGGATGGGATGGATGTTGCTTTTTGTGTGATTGACAAAGAGTACAATATTCTTCAGTTTTCAGGTGCTTTTAGTAATCTGTATTTATTGCGCGATGGTAAAATTGTTGAAGTTAAGGGCGATAGGTATTCTGTAGGTATGGCTTCCGATACTGGACACTTGTTGTTTAGTAGCCATTATATTCCAATTCAACCCAATGATATGCTCTACATATTTACTGACGGCTATGTTGACCAGTTTGGTGGACCTGATTCGAAAAAGTTTAAGTTCCGTCGTTTTAGGCATCTTTTGCTTACCATTCATAAAATGCCACTCGACCAACAACGAAAGCATCTTTACGATAGTATGGTGGAGTGGAAGGGTGATAATGAGCAAGTTGATGATATTCTAATTATTGGAATTCGCCCCGATTTAAGTTGTATGTTTTAACATATTTAATTTATGAGTATTCGCAAGGTTTTAGCCTTTATTTTTTCATTTGCATTGTCAGTATACACTTTTTCGCAAACCCCAGAAATTTTACTTTTTAAAGTTGATAGTTGTAGGATGTCTAAGGATACCTTAGGTGTAGCTAGAGCCTTTTTTGGACTTGTAAAGCACTACGATAAAGTTGGCGATGATGCCAAGTTGTCTCAAATGCTGGATAGTACATTGAAATACGCAAGGTTGTCGGGAAATCAGAAAGCATTTGTATCAGCACAAACTTTTTACGCTTCATATATAAGTGATAAAGGGAATCATGATGAGGCTATTGAGGTGTATCGTAATATTTATAAAGGATATCTTGAAATTGGCGATACTGCAAAAGCTGCGGATATGTTACTAAATATTGGAATGGAGTTCAATAATAAAGGACTTTACTCCGATGCCTTGAGGGAGGAAATTGCAGCGTTGAAGATTAGGGAGAAGATAGGCGATTTATCGAACATTGCTAAGTATTACCAATTAATTGGTGAAGTTTATAAGCAACTAGGACAAAAGGAGAAGTGGAGAGAGTATTTCCTAAAAGCCGATTCATTAGCCAGAAAGGATGAACTCTATGCCAACTTCTTTACCCGGATTGGTATTATGAACGATATGGGTGGGTTTTACGAGTACGACGGAGATTTGGAGAAGGCTAAAATAACCTATGAGCAGATGTATGAATTGTCCGAAAAGGAACAGTACGCTAATGGGATGACTGTTGCTTTGAGTAACCTTGTACCCGTACTAAAAAAGATGGGCTTAAAGCAGGAGGCTCTGAATAAGTCCCTTATGGCCTTAGCTCTTTCGGAAAAGAGCGATAGGATTTATCATGTAATTTATGATTTAAACAATGTTGGAGAGCAATATCTTGATATTGGTAAGCCAAACAATGCTTTACCTTACTTTTTAAGGGCTGAAAAACTTGCTGAGGACAAAGCATTTCCTTTAGAACGAATGCAAAGTTGGAAGGGCTTATACAAATCCTATAAAAACATAGGTGATTACCGTAAGGCCCTTGCGTATTTTGAGCAAGAAGCTCAACTAAGTGACTCATTAAAAGGGGTAGAGGTTAAAAGAAATGTTGCAGAACTCGAAACTCGCTACGAAACGGAGAAAAAGGAGCAGCAAATAAGGGAATTATCGCTTAGAAGTGAGTTGGATAAGAAAAAACTTAGGACACTACTTGGATTGGTATTTGCTTCCGTTTTAATGATTATTTTGTTGTTTTACATTATTCGTATTCGCAGAAAGGCAATCATTCAACAGCGCGAACTTATTGCAAAGCAACGCGAAGTGGCATATTTGAATCAAGAAAAATTGAAGTTTGAGATTGACCAGAAGAACAGGGAACTTTCATCGTTGGCGCTTCAAATGGCTAGTAAAACGGAGTTTATTAATGAAATCAAAAGTAAGATTGATGCGGTTGGTGTTGATAAAATAATTCGTGAAATTGAAGTTGGGTTTAATAGCGATATGGAATGGGAGGCTTTTCGACGTCGTTTCGAAGAGGTTCACCCTTCATTTTTTAAATTGTTAATGAAACAATTCCCCGATCTTACACCTGGCGAGTTGAAACTTTGTGCATTGCTTCAGCTTAATTTGACAACAAAGGAGATTGCCAACATAAATAATATTACCATTGCAGCTGTTGATAAAAGTAGAAATAGGCTTCGGAAGAAGTTAGGCCTAGCTCCAGAGGAGTCATTGAACAACTTTTTAACCAGATTCTAATTCGTTTTTTTTCTGATGTCATAGTTTTGTCATACCAATAAATTACTTATTCTTTAAGGGTTTGAAGTTAATTTGCGGAGAAAATTATTTCTCGCAAAATGCATCGTATAAAATTCATTTACACATTTGTTCTCTTAATAGTATTTTCCAGTTGTAATGGTTTGCAGCATAAGTCGAACCATGTTTTTGGTTTTCGCTCTGCAAAAGTTTTTATGGTTTCAAGGGGCAAAGCTTTTGGCACCATTCGAAGAACGAATACTACAGTTTGGATTGACTCTTATGGAGACAAGATGTCTGTTTTAAGCCACTCACTGAGCGATTACTCCAACTTTGGTTTGTCATTAAGCGAGGAGCATAAAACCCTCGATATAGTTAAAGGCGATAGCATCTATTCAATCAATCTAATAACCAATACATGTGTAGTTTGCAGCATTGACAATTGCGTCGATTCTTTATGCTTTGTAAGGTTTGTTTTTTGCGCCTATTTAAAGCATTTCGATGTGGTAAGTCAAGGTGCAGATTTGTTCAATGGGTACAAATGTGATATGGTTTCTTTGTTCGACAACCAATTGTGGCTCTACAAGGGTTTTCCATTAAAAAGAGTTTCAGAATCGCTGGGCGATATTTTTACCGAAGAGGCTCTATCCTTTGAGGAGAATTGCCATGTTGACTCATCAAATTTTGTAATACCTCCAAATGTAAAATTTCAAAATAAATACACTAAATGTCTAACTAAAAACAACTAAACAATGAAACGATTTTTATTTTTTTGTCTTTTTTGTGCAATTATTTTTTCTGGATGCGAAAAGAATGAGGACAGTCCAATTACTTCAACCACTCATGAGTCCGAAACAATAACCACCAATACTTTGTGGAAAGCAGCAAATAACCCGCACATCATTAAGGGC
>CAZTVB010000051.1:0-10732 GCA_964616315.1 uncultured Rikenellaceae bacterium | reverse complement strand
CTTATATCTTTTCCCAGGATTAATGGGCACTGGAGTTTTAAACGTTGGGCCATCGTACACAAAGCTGTGATACTCGCCATTCTCGGCACATGGGTCGATGTTTGGCATTGCCAGTATTTTGGATATAAAATTGTTATCGATATCAACACCCAGCCATTCCTCGGTAAGGAAATCTTCTCGCACCGATACAACCTTTGTTTTAAAACCAAAATCCACAAATTCCTTGATTAACTCGGTAGTGCTTCTGTTCCACAGCGGGAAAATTGCATCGATACCTAAATCGCTACAAACCCTCTCAATCCAAACCCGATGCTCAACCAAGTAAATATCGCCAAACACTCCAGCGTTAATTCCTTGCTCTTTCAAACTATTTATAGCTTTCCTAAAACTTTCCTCGTATCCGTTCTTCCCAATTGGTTCCTGAACAATTGGAATTCCCATACAAAGAGCCTGAAGTTTAATAATGTCGGATTTAATACCGTGGGAACGCGACATCACACCATCCTCATCGCACATGTTAACTAGTGAAACAACCCTGTTTTCAGGATTCTTCATAAAATTATACATTGCGAGCATACAGTCCTTACCGCCACTCCACGATACAAAGGCATTCATTGTCCAAATAGTTTAACTTCTAAAAAAGGAGATAGAAATATGAGTCGATATACTTCCAAAAGCCTTTTCCCCGAAGCTTGTTAAACAAAAGAGTAAACTTGGCAGGTCTTCTGGCTCGTCCTGTATTTGCAAGGCCTTCCCGCTACATAAAAGCAACAGTGGCAGAGTTTGAGTTGCAAAACACTAAATGGACTTACAGCTGCGGGTACAGCTCCGGTTTTACACCGGATTCCCTATTATGGCCATTCTCGAAATAGTATGAGGAACAACCACCAAATTTGCCAGTAAAATTACGAAAGATTTATGACAGATAAAACATAACCCTGTTTATGCTGTAAAGTTATGTTGTAAAGCCACTTTTTTCGAGGGGCTATTTGAAAACTTATTAGTTATTTCGCCGTTAAATATTGCATCGTTAATGCGATAACAAAAAGTTAGGTACTAGAAATCAGTGTAAATAGCCAAAAATATACAGACGTGAGAAAAAAACTACTAATTAGAGACGTTACCCTTAGGGATGGTCAACAATCGTTATTTGCAACCAGAATGAATCAGCAGCAAGTTGAGCGTGTGTTACCATATTTCCGCGATGCAGGTTTTTACGCTTTGGAGGTTTGGGGAGGTGCTGTTCCCGATTCAATTATGCGTTACCTTAACGAGGACCCTTGGGTTCGTTTGGAGACGATTAAAGCAGGAATTGGCGATGCCTCAAAATTAACAGCTCTATCGCGTGGTAGAAACCTATTTGGCTACAACCCTTACCCTGAGGAGGTAATTGAGGGTTTCAATAGAAATGCTGTAAAATCAGGTATTTCCATAATGCGAATTTTTGATGCGTTGAACGATACTGATAATATTCGCAGCACTGTTAAGTATGTTAAGGAGAATGGTGGAATGGCCGACTGTACTATTTGCTACACCGTTGACCCGAAATTTTCAACCAAGGATAGAATTCTAGCAAAATTTAACGGGAAAACGTTACCAAAACGCATTTTCACCGAGAAATACTATATCGAAAAAGCTAAGGAGCTAGAGGCTATGGGTGCCGATATGATTACCCTTAAGGATATGGCTGGCTTGGTTACTCCAGAGGAGTCTGCAAGGTTTATTTCGTCCTTGAAAAGGGAAATTAAAGTGCCAATTGATTTCCACACACACTGTACTCCCGGTTACGGATTAGCATCAACACTTACAGCCATTATTCACGGTGTTGATATTGTTGATACTGCAATTTGGAATTTTGCTGGTGGTCCTGCCGCTCCTTCATTTGAGTTAATTCAGATTTTCTGCGATAAACTTGGAATTGAAACAGGTATTAACCTTAAGGCTGTTCAGGCCATTAATCTGGAGTTAAAGCAGATTAGAACGGACTTAAAGGATTTGGATACCTACGAGTTACCTGTAGATTTTGATATTACAAACTACACTCTACCAGCACGTATCGATAATTTATTCGAAAAAGCAATTCTATTTGCACAAAATGGCAAGTATAGCTCATTGGTTGAAGCTTGTCAGGAAATTGAAAAGTACTTTAACTTCCCAGCACCCGACGAGAATGTTAAGCACGCCGAAATTCCTGGTGGTATGTACACCAATATGCTTGCTCAGCTAAAGCAACTAAAGTTGGAACAACTTCTACCTCGAGTTTTAGAGATAATTCCATCGGTTCGATTGGAGGCTGGTTGCCCTCCGCTTGTTACTCCTACAAGCCAAATTGTAGGTGCTCAGGCAGTAAACTGTGCTATAGACGAGAGTAAAGGTCAGCCTTTCTTCACCAACAAATCAATACAGTACGTTAACTTGGTAAAGGGAATTTATGGAAAAACCCCTCAGTTAATTGACCCAGAGTTTAGAATGAAGATTGCCGGCGTACGCGAGGAAACTCCATACAACACCGCTAACTATAAAAAACAGCCAAACCCAACTTTCCCTGAATACGGCGATAATGTAAAGTTGGCTGAAACCGAGAAAGAAGAGTTGTTGCTTGAATTGTTCCCTCAGGTTGCTGAGAAATACCTAAAAGATAAGGTTCTTGCAAAACACGAGGCTAACAGGCAAAAACGTATAGAGGCTGAAAGGCAAGCAATTCTTGAAGAAAAACGTAAATACGAAGCAATGACCGAACAGGAGAAATTACAGAGATTATTGGATGGTTTAGTGAATTATTTCTGTTAGTTCATAGTTAGGTAAATTTAGATTAGAATAAAAACGGGGCTTTAAGCCCCGTTTTATATTTTATCGTTTTTCACTGTCGATATTCATCTGTGTTATATCCACATTATTGGAATAATCGCCTAGTAGATGCTTGCAGAAATAGTCGCCCATTAACCAGAAGTAGTACTCTGTCATATCGCCGTAACCGTGACGCTGGCCGGGGAACATAAAGAAATCGAATCGTTTATTGGCTCTAATTAACGCATTTGCCAAACGAATTGTATTGCCTGGGTGAACATTATTGTCAATTTCGCCTGTAGTTAAAAGTAGATGTCCTTTTAGGTTTTTAGCAATTTCTGTGTTTTTCTCAATGCTATACTCAAAACTAACGTTTCCACTAGTGTCTGCAATTTCCTTAACTCCATGATGGGTTTCGCTCCACCAACGGTTGTAGATATTGTTTTCGTGGTTACCCGCATTGGAAACACCAACCTTAAAGAAATCTGGGTAGGTGAGAAGTGCAGCAGCGGTCATAAATCCACCACCCGAGTGTCCGTGAATACCAACACGGTTAATATCTATGTAGTTATGGCGATATGCTAGTTGTTCTGCAACAGCCTTTTTATCGGCTAAACCGTAGTTGCGTAGATTCCCATAACCATAGTTGTGATACCACTTAGAGCGAGCAGGATGTCCACCTCTATTACCTAAAGTTATAACTACAAATCCAAACTGAGCTAAACGGTCGGTTCTGTCTAGGCGAGCAGAGAACGATTTGTTTACAGCTTCGGTTTGTGGACCAGGATACACATACTCAATTAATGGATATTGTTTGGTAGAATCGAAATTGAAAGGTTTGTACATCACCCCGTAGATATCGGTATTTCCGTCAGCTGCTTTTGCTTTGAATGGCTCTGGGAATTTATAACCAGCTTGGAAAAGAAGACTTAAATCAGCCTTTTCCAAATTCATAATATCAACACCATTATTATCAATCAACTTGGATTCTGGTGTTGTGTTAACCCTTGAGAAGTTATTTACGAAGAATTTTGAAGCATCATCCATGCTAACGTAGTTATCGAAATTGCCTTTATTCAGCAATTTCATTCCGCTACCATCTAAATTAATTCTGTATAGGTGATAGTAATATGGATCCTCATCAACTTCTTTAGCATTTGCTGTAAAATAAAGAGTTCTGGTAGCATCATCAACTCCAACAACATCCTCACAATGGAATGGGCCAGAAGTTATTTGACGAATCAACTTGCCGTTATTGTCGTATAGGTAGAAATGTCCCCAACCATCGCGCTCCGACCAATGAATAATCTCTTTCTCATTGTTTATTAATTCAATTCCGCCAAAATTGATATAGGTATTCAAACGCTCCTCAATAACAGTGGTAATTTTTCCTGTTTTGGGGTCGGCATAGCAAACATCAACTCGTTTCAAATCGCGCGATGAGCGAACAAAGTATAACCTATCATTAAATTTCGAAATCCATTTTGTCGCATTGTAATCATTATCTCTATCGCTTGCTTTAGTAGAAGCGTTCATAATTGAGATATCTTGATCCTTAAATGCGCTTACATCAGGTTTAATTACGGTATCCTGAGCTAAGTTGAAAATAAGCAGTTCGTCAACAGGGGCTTCCTTTTCCCCGGGCATATGGTACTTATAAGTTTCAAGGGTTGGACGTGGAGTCGATAATGTTTTTACAACCCATAAATCTTTTACCTTACGGGAATCGGTGCGAGTCATTGCAAAGAATTTTGAATCGTGTGACCAAGTAATCCAAGCCGATTTGCGATTATCGGCATTCTTAACCTCATCTACATTATCCTCTTCCTTACTGCTGTAACCGTAGCTGTAATCCTTCTCTCCATCCTTGGTTAGTTGATGCTCAACAATGGTGGAGTCCTCCTCATTTTTAAGGGCCTTTTCATAGTTAGCTTTATCCATCCAGTAAAGGTTGTGTTTGCGGCTAAATACAATCATATCGCCATTTGGCGAAATGTTTGCCCATTCAGGATTTTCTTTAGGTTTCTTGTAATCATCCAAAAGAACAAGTTTCCTTGTATTCAAATCGTACTCAAAGTAGTATGTTTTTTTGTCGGGTTTTGCACTAGCAGATTTCTTTTCCTTTTTCTGCTTCATATCTTTTTCTTCATCGTCTTTCTTATCTTCATCAACAAGAGTACTCTTCACTTCAAACTGAATAACAGTTTCGTTCTTGATGAATTTAATATTCTGGATAGGTAGATGCTGTGCATCGAAAGGTTCCTTTGTTAAGCGCGATAACTGTGCAGCCACATCAACGTTATCGAAAAGAACATTTTTACTGCGTTTGGCTGGGTCAACAATGTAATAGGTTTTGCCATTGGTGGTTTCGTAGCTGTACCAGAAACGAGTACTATTCTTTAACCAATGCGCTTGCACAGAGGTGCTGAAAACCATCTTCTCCATTTTTTTGGGGGAGAAGCGTGCTGGTAATTCGTAGTTTGCCTTTGTAATAGGTACATTTTGAGCAAATGCAATAAAACTCGATAAAACTAACGAAAACGAAAGAGATATCAATTTCCTCATATTTTAGGTTTTTGGTGTTTAAAATTGTAATTATGACTTAATTTTGATTTTTAAGTTTAAAGTGTTCTTTTTAAACTTTTTCACAATTTATCAATCTTAACTGAAAACACTGATGCTTTATGACTAAAAGAATAGTTTTAATATCGTTTCTGACTTTGTTTGTTTCAACTGTCTTTGCGCAGAATAAACCTTTGACTACTGCTGAAAATTCAAACTATACACTCACATCCTCTCACTCAGAGGTTCTTTCGTTTGTTAAGGAATTACAGCGGAATTCGAAGTTTGTGAAAGTTGAAACTATTGCGAAAACTCACGAGGACAGAGATATTACTTTGTTGATTGTTGGTAATCCTTTACCTAAGAATCCATCGGAAATGGGGGGTAGGGTAGTGGTTTACATTCAAGCAAATATTCATTCTGGCGAGGTTGAGGGCAAGGAGGCATCGTTGATGTTTGTGCGTGATTTAGTTGCAAAGAAGGATAACGAGATATTCAAAAATGTAGTCTTGCTTGTTTGTCCAAACCTCAATGCCGATGGTAACGATAAAATGAGTAATAAGAACCGTACAAACCAGAATGGCCCAAGCGCAGTGGGAGTGAGGCATAATGCACTTATGCTAGACCTTAATCGGGATGCAATGAAGTTGGAATCCAACGAAATGCAAGGCGTGCTTGAGAATGTAATTAACCGCTGGGACCCCGCGGTAATAATGGATTGCCATACAACAAACGGTTCGTACCATCAGGAGCCAGTTACCTTCACTTGGATGATGAATCCTAATGGAGATAGAAACCTGATTAACTATATGCGCGATAAGATGATGCCTACTGTTTCGTCAATCTTACTAAACAATTATGGTACACTTAACTGTTTTTACGGTGAGTTTATCGACCAGAAGAACTACGAGCAAGGCTGGATTTCTTACGCCTCGGAACCTCGCTATTTTTCCAATTACCTTGGCTTGCGCAATAGGTTTAGCATTCTGAACGAGAATTACGTTTATGCCGACTATAAATCGAGGGTTTTGGGTTGTTACAACCTGATTGCCTCTTTGGTCGATTACTCCTCGGCCAATAAGGATGAACTGAAACGATTAATTGATATAGCCGATAGCAAAACTATGCAACTTGGATTGAGTGTAGTTGATTCTTTTGCTGTAAAGTACACTGGTGTTCCAACGCCCGAGAAAGTAACCATTCTAACCTACGAAGTCGAGGCGTATAAGGATGAGAATGGCCGTGAACGTTTCCGTAAAACCGACATAAAACGAACAGTTACCGTTCCATATGTTGCCGATTATGTTCCAACTCAAAGCATATCTTATCCTTACGCTTATATTCTTAAAATTAACGACCCAGAGGTAAACCAAGTACTAAAAATGCACGGTGTAAAGGTTGAGTATTTAAAGGATTCTATAACCTTGGAGGTTGAGCAGTTCAATATTGATTCATTAAAACCGGAAACCAGACTAAACCAAGGCCATTACACCAATAACGTTTACGGGAAGTTTGTTACAACCAAAGTAAAGTTCGATAAAGGCTCTATAGTTGTAAAGCCTTCTCAAAAACTTGGTCGTGTAGCAGCATATCTTCTCGAACCTCAATCCGATGATGGTCTGCTAGTCTGGAATTACCTTGATAAATACCTTGTACCACAGTGGGGTTGGTATTACTATCCTGTTCCTGTTTATAGGGTGATGAAGGAGGATAAGCAGTTCTAGTCTTTGCAGGAAATATATTGGAGTGTTGGAGTGCTTAGTAGGAGAATTCCTCCAATACTCCAATTCTCCACCATACCATCACACCTTTCTTTCCCATTTTCAAATTTTCAAATTCTTTCATTGTCAAATTCCTACGCCGAATTCCTAGCCGCATTTATAATACCAAACGAGCATTGAACCACAATATTGGCAAATGAATCGGCTTTTTGGCTATCGCCAATTTCGGTTGCGGTGTTGTATTCCATTAGTGCGTATTGCTGTATAACAAGTAAAGGCGTAATGATTCGCTCTCTTAGTTGAACCGATAGCATATCCTTTGGGTTTTTCTCCATAAGGAACTTTGAACGCGATGTTTTTAGCAGGTATTCAATGGATGTTTTGTACTCCTCGTGTAGGGTTTTCCAGATATCCCTGAAATCCTCGTCTTTTTCCACAAAATATGTTAACTCAAAGTTGGTTTTTTCCAAAACCATTTGGCTATTCTCCACCAAAGTTCTAAAGAAACGGCTACGCCAGTATAGGTCATCAACATTGCTCTCGCCATATTTCTTGTAAACCTGCTTAAGGGCGAATCCGAATCCATAGAATCCCGGTACGTTTTGCTTGTTTTGGCTCCACGAGCCAACAAACGGAATTGCACGCAAATTATCTAGTTGTAGTTTGCCGCCTTGATTTCTTTTATCGGGGCGGCTACCTATATTTGTTTTTCCAAAAAAGTTGAGTGGCGAGTATTTCTGCATATAGGGGATAAAATCTTCCCTATTTTTCAGTTCGCAATAGAATGCTTTGCTCTGTTCCATTAGTTCATCCATAATTTTTCGATGAATATCGGGGAACTCTGCGTGGTAACTTGGGTCTAATTTGTTTTTAATAGCAGCACTCAGCAACTGCTCCATGTTGTACTGAGCCGATACGTGTGTGCCGTAGTTGGAGCTGATTGTTTGTCCCTGAATGGTAAGTTGAATCTCCTTGTTGGCAACATCCTTCGCTTGTGCGGCGTAGTATTGGTGAGTTTTTCCGCCACCACGGGCAGCAGGGCCTCCACGCCCATCGAAGAAAACAACCTGAATACCATACTTTTCCGATATTTTACTCAACTTCTCTTTGGCTCTGTAAATAGACCAGTTTGCAGCAAAGTAACCACCATCCTTAGTCCCATCGGAAAAGCCAAGCATTATAGTTTGCTTACTATTTCGGCATTTTAAATGGGTAAAGTAGGGTTGATTTGAGTATAGCTGCTCCATTATTGTATCGCAATTCTCCAAATCGTCAATGGTTTCGAATAGTGGTATAAAATCCATTGGAATTGAACCATTGCCCCAATCATTTGCTTGAAAAAGTTTATAAAGCATAATAATATCGGAAGCCCTACCGCAATTCGATATTATAAATCGGTTACATCCCTTTTCTCCGTTTTTCTGTTGAATTAGTTTGATGCTTTGAATTGTTATGCAGGTATCGTGTGTGATGTCTGTATAATTTTCGAGATTTGATATTGAAAGGTTGAGGTTATTAAGCCAATCCATTCTACTTAAATCATTCTTAAATGCGTTATCGTCGTATTTGTCATTCGAGAGTTCTGAGAATACACTGCGTAAAACCCTGGAATCTTGCCTTATATCTATTGAAGCAAAGTGGCTACCGAAAATCATAACAGAGTTGATTAAATCCTGAACTTCCTCGGCGTAAAGCCCAAGGAAATCCTTATCAATCCGATTTTTAATAGCCGTTAAACTTTTAATCAATTCATCAGAATTCAAAGTGCAATTGTTGCTTAGACAACCTTGTAGTTGCTTTTCATTTTGTTGAATATCGTCAAATACTCCGTTGAATGTGATATGACGCTTAATACGTCGTATTTCGGTATAATATTTTCTGATGATAGATTTGCGAAGCAGTTCTGCAACAGTAAGTGTTACATCGCTGGTTACATTTGGGTTTCCATCCCTGTCGCCACCGGGCCAAAATCCTAGTTCAATCAAATTCTCGTTCACTAACCCATTGGTAGGTAAAAGAGTGAATACTGATTTATGAATTGACAGTACTGCATCGTAAAACACATTCTCAAGGTACCAAATAAGGCTGTTGGCCTCATCAACCGGCGAGGGTTTTGTTTCCTTGTAAAAAGATGTAAAAGCTAATTGCTGAAGCAACTTGCCGATACTTTCGATATCGTTATTACGGATGGCTATTTCCAAATCGTTAATAATTGCCAGAATGGTTCCAGGGTAGAACTGTGTTGGGTGTGCTGTGAGTACAAGTCTGATTTTTAGGTTAGCTAGCGCTTGAAGAATGTCGTTCTCATATCCCTTATTGATGTAATCCTTAAGAACAAATATCAAGGAATTTGAACCGTTGAGGTCGTTTATTTGGTCGAATGCAGAATCCTCCACCGCATCAAAAATTACCACCTGACGTTCGGTAATCCTTATAAAATCAGAAAGTAACAATTGTAGTTTCTCGTTGGTGATGGGCTGATTTAGTTCAGCTGTGAATTCATCGATAATCTCCTTTGGCGATTTCGCCTTTTGCAAACCTTTTTCAACAGTTTTGTTGAATTGTTGAAGCAAATTACCTGATTGACGATTGATGGGAAGGCCTGTAAAAATGCTGTTGTAAATCTCGAATTTCTGGTTGACCGATTTCTCGAAGTTCTCTACCTGATATTTAACGTTCATGGCAACTATTGGTATATTAGGTTTTTAGCAACTCTTGCCATGTTGCAAATTATGAAAAATACCAATACAAATAGAGATTGATTAGGAATTTAGTGAATTAAAAACAAGGAATTTTGAATAACGATTTTTGAAAAAATGATTGAGAAGATTTGAGTGGAGGGTTGAGCCAATGGCGAGAATTGAACTCGCGACCCCTTCCTTACCAAGGAAGTGCTCTACCCCTGAGCTACATCGGCAAGTTTGTGGGGAGAGCAGGATTCGAACCTACGAAGGCATACGCCAGCAGATTTACAGTCTGCCCCAGTTGGCCGCTTTGGTATCTCCCCAACTGTATTTAATCCTTTTGAGCCGATGGAGGGATTCGAACCCCCGACCAGCTGATTACAAATCAGCTGCTCTGGCCAACTGAGCTACATCGGCGTTGCATTAAAGATTAAAAGGATTCAATGAACGTTTACCTCTCAAATTCGGTTTGCAAAAGTATAACAATTCCCTTTTTTTGCAAGGGGTTTGATTGATTTTTTTTGAAAAAGTTAGGCGAATGGTAAAGTGACTGTATAAAACAAACTGAAACTATAGTACTTAAGGTTTTTCAATGGTTAATGCAATCAAAGATTAATTTTGGTTAATAAATACTATTGGAATTGTAAATTGGACTCGAATAAGTTGATCTTTATGTTTCCCTGGCGTCCATTTGGGACTTGATTTAACAACTCGAATTGCCTCATCATCAAGACACTTGTCTATGCCTTTAACTATGTTTACTGAAGAAACACTGCCATTTTTTTCGACAGTAAAGTTAACAAAGACATTTCCTCCTTGTTTTTTATTTACAGCACAATCTGGATACTTAAGATTTCTAAGAATATACTTGCGAAAGTTATCTATACTTCCATTTTGAAAGCGAGGCATTTCTTCAACAACAACATATTTTGATTCATCTTGGATGTATTCAAAGTTTAATATATGACCATTATGAAG